>NZ_CALJNI010000007.1:0-16384 GCF_937982035.1 uncultured Azonexus sp. | reverse complement strand
GATCTTGCCCCGGCTGGCCTCCAGCACTTCCGAATACACCGCCACCTCGCGCGCCTGGGTGCCGTCGTCGAGCTGGATGAAGGCCATCTTGCCGCGGTTGCCCATCTTGGTGCGCACATCCATCACCACCCCGGCCATGGTCACCGGCTCGCGCGAGGGTTCGAGCTGGGCCAGGGTGCGGCGCACGAAACGGCGCACCTCGGCCTTGAAGGCATTGAAGGGGTGGCCGGAAAGAAAGAAGCCGATGGCGGTCTTCTCCTCCTTGAGACGCTCGCGCTCCGACCACGGGCGCACCCTGGCGAACTCCGGCGCTGCCCCGGCGGCCTCCGGGATCATGTCGAAGAGCCCACCCTGCAGCGCATTGGCGGCCGCCTGCTCGGCGGCGTCCATGGCCAGCGCGACGGTGGCGATGAGCTGGGCGCGGTCGATGCCGGCGTGCCCCGGCAGAGCGTCCATCGCCCCGCCGCGGATGAGCGCCTCGATGACGCGGCGGTTGACCTGGCGGCGGTCGACGCGCTCGCAGAAGTCGAACAGGTCGCGGAAGGCGCCGCCTTTTTCGCGTGCGGCGAGGATGGCGCGCACCGCCGGCTCGCCGCAGCCCTTCACCGCACCGAGGCCATAGCGGATGGTCTTGCGGTCCACCGGCACGAAGCGGTAATCCGATTCGTTGACGTCCGGCGGCAACACCTTGATGCCGTTGGCCACCGTGTCTTCATAGAAGATCTTGATGGTGTCGGTGTTGTCGAGATCGGACGACATCGTCGCCGCCATGAAGGCGGCGCAGTGGTGCGCCTTGAGCCAGGCAGTGTGGTAGGTGACCACCGCATAGGCCGCGGTATGCGACTTGTTGAAGCCGTACTCGGCGAACTTGGTCATCAGGTCGAAGAGCTGCTCGGCGAGCGCCGGGTCATAGCCCTTCTGCTGCGCGCCCTCGGCGATGGTGGCGCGGTGCTTGGCCATCTCCTCGGGCTTCTTCTTGCCCATCGCGCGGCGCAGCATGTCGGCGCCGCCCAGGGTGTAACCGCCGATGATCTGGCTGATCTGCATCACCTGTTCCTGGTACACGATGACGCCGTAGGTCGGCTCCAGGCAGGCTTTCAGGTCCGGGTGGAAATAGTCGATCTCCTGCAGACCCTTCTTGCGCAGGATGAAGTCATCCACCATGCCCGAGCCCAGCGGCCCTGGGCGGTACAGCGCGAGTACCGCGATGATGTCTTCGAAGCGGTCGGGGGCGAGCTTCTTGAGGAGCTTCTTCATGCCGTCCGATTCGACCTGGAAGATCGCCGTGGTATTGGCGTCCTTGAGAATCTGGTAGGCGGCGGGGTCCTCGAAGCCCAGGCTCATCAGGTCCGGGCGGCTGCCTTCCAGGCGCTGCACGTATTCCAGCGCCAGTTCGATGATGGTGAGGTTGCGCAGGCCGAGGAAGTCGAACTTGACCAGGCCGACCGCTTCCACGTCGTCCTTGTCGAACTGCGACACCGGCGTGGCGTCGTCGCCATCGGCAATGTAGAGCGGGCAGAAGTCGGTGAGCTTGCCCGGCGCGATGAGCACGCCGCCGGCGTGCATGCCGACGCCGCGGGTGAGACCTTCGAGCGGTTCGGCCAGGCCCCACAGGGTCTGGATGGCCTCGCCGTCGTTGCCGTCCTTCATCATCTCGCCGATCTGCGGCTCCATCTCGTAGGCCTTGGCCAGCGACACCGGCTTGGCGCCCTCGATCGGGATCAGCTTGGAGAGGCGGTCGCACAGGCCATAGGGCAGATCGAGCACGCGCCCGACGTCGCGCACCACCGCCTTGGAGGCCATGGTGCCGAAGGTGGCGATCTGGCTCACCGCCTCCTTGCCGTAGCGTTCGCGCACGTACTCGATGACGCGGTAGCGGTTGTCCTGGCAGAAGTCGATGTCGAAGTCAGGCATCGACACCCGCTCGGGGTTGAGGAAGCGCTCGAACAGCAGGGCGTAGGCGAGCGGATCAAGGTCGGTGATGCGCAGGCTGTAGGCGACCAGCGAGCCGGCGCCGGAACCCCGCCCGGGACCGACCG
Source organism: uncultured Azonexus sp. (assembly GCF_937982035.1). NCBI lineage: Bacteria > Pseudomonadati > Pseudomonadota > Betaproteobacteria > Rhodocyclales > Azonexaceae > Azonexus > uncultured Azonexus sp. The sequence goes on along the minus strand of NZ_CALJNI010000007.1, from coordinate 14,345 downwards.
GCACGCCGTTGTTCTTGGCCCAGTTGATGAAGTCGGCCACGATCAGGAAGTAGCCGGGGAAGCCCATCTGGATGATGGTGTTGCACTCGAAGGCGAGACGCTCGTCGTACTCGGGACGGCGTTGCTGGCGGACCTCCGGGTCGGGATAGAGCTCGGCCAGACGGACTTCGAGACCCTTCCTGGCTTCCTCGACGAGGAATTCGTCAATGGTCATGCCTGCCGGAATCGGAAAATCGGGCAGGAAGTTCTTGCCCAGCGTCATCTCGATATTGCAGCGACGGGCGATTTCCAGCGTGTTTTCCAGCGCCTCGGGCAGGTCGGCGAACAGTTCGACCATCTCCGCCTGAGTCTTGAAGTACTGTTCCTCGGTGTAGATCTTGGGCCGCCGGTGGTCGCCCAGCACATAGCCTTCGGCGATGCAGACGCGCGCTTCGTGGGCGCGGAAGTCGTCGCGGTTCATGAACTGGATCGGGTGCGTGGCGACCAGCGGAATGCCGGTTTCGCCCGCCAGATCGGCGGTCTGCTGGACGATGGCTTCCTGCTGCGGCTGGCCGTAGCGCTGGACTTCCAGGTAGAAGGCACCGGGGAAGATTGCTTCCCAGGCCCGCGCGCGCTCCATGGCCAGATCGAAGTTGCCGTTCAGCAGGGCTTCGCCGACGTCGCCCAGATGCGCACCGGACAGTGCGATCAAGCCGTCGCTACCGACTTCGGCAAACCACTCGCGGCGGATTTCGGCACGGTCGCGCCGACCGTCGACGGTGTAGGCGCGGGTCAGCAATTCGCACAACTGGCGGTAACCCTGACGGTTGCGTACCAGCAGCAACAGGCGGCGCGGGTCTTCGGGCGCTTCCGGGTTGGCGATCCAGACGTCGGCGCCAGCCACCGGTTTGACGCCCTTGCCGCGGGCGCCGGTGTAGAACTTGACCAGGCCGAACAGGTTGCCGAGGTCGGTCAGCGCCAGCGCCGGCATGCCGTCGCCGGCCGCCCGCTTGACCGCGTCGCCGATGCGGACGATGCCGTCGGTGACCGAATATTCCGAGTGGAGACGAAGATGAACGTAGCGCGGCGAATTCATCGCCGGGATTTTACCTCGCCAGACCTCAACGCGGCGGCATCACTTTCAAAACCAGGAGTCCCAGCACCAGCCCCCAGAACGCACTGCCGATGCCGAACAGCGACATCCCCGACGCGGTGGCCAGGAAAGTCACCAGCGCGGCTTCCCGCTCGCGCTCGTCGGCCAATGCCGCGCCCAGGCTGTTGCCGATGGTGCCGAGCAGGGCCAGCCCGGCAATCGCCGCAATCAGGGCGGCCGGCAGCGCACCGAACAAGGCAGCGACGGTCGCCCCGAACAGGCCGGTAAACAGGTAGAAGACGCCGGCCCACACCGACGCCCGGTAGCGCTGCGCCGGGTCGGGGTCGGCCGCCGGGCTCATGCAGATGGCGGCGGTGATTGCCGCCAGGTTGAAGGCGAAGCCGCCGAAGGGCGCCAGCAGCAGACCGGTGACACCGGTCCAGGTGATCAGCGGCGAGGCCGGCATCTGGTAGCCATTGGCGCGCAATACCGCCAGACCGGGCACGTTCTGGCTGGCCATGGTGACGATGAACAGCGGCAGGCCGACGCCGATCAGCGTGGTCAATGAAAACGACGGTGTCGTCCACACCGGCAGCGCCAGCGTCAGGCTCACCGCCTCGGCGTGGATCATGCCGCCACCGGCTGCAACGAGCAGCCCGACCAGGAAGGCGAGCGGCACGGCGTAGCGCGGCAGCCAGCGACGACCGGCGAAATAGACGGCGAACATCGCCCCGACCAGCAGCAGTTCGCTGCTCAGCGAAGTGAACAGCGCCATCCCGAAGCGCGCCAGGACGCCGGCCAGCAGCGCCGCCGCCAGCGATTTCGGGACGTGGCGCATGATCGCCTCGAACAGCCCGAAAACGCCGCAGACGACGATCAGCGCCGACGCAAACAGGAAAGCGCCGATTGCCTCGCTCATCGGCACACCGCTCAGGCCGACCGCCAGCAGCGCCGCCCCCGGCGTCGACCAGGCGGTCAGCACCGGCGCCTTGAACCACAGCGAAAGGCCGACCGAGGTGGCGAACATGCCGATGCCGAGCGCCCACAGCCACGAGCCGATGTGCTCGGCGCTACCGCCGGCGGCGCTCGCCGCCTGGAAAACGATCGCCGCCGAACTAGTGTAGCCGACGAGGACGGCGATGAAACCGGCGGTCAGGTGGGAGACGGAAAACAGGCGGCGCATGGCGGCAACATCCGGGAAAAACAGTCCGGCATCATAGCAGGTGGCTGGAGCCCGCCCGGCTTCTCGGTTACAGTCGTGGATCACCAACAATACCCATCGAGGAGACCAGAATGAGCGAAGAAGCCTGCCTGTTGCGCGACGACCGTGGCGACGGCCTGACCACCCTGACCCTGAACCGCCCCGGCCAGTTCAACTCGCTGTCGCGCGAGATGCTGACCGCGCTGCAGACCGAACTCGACGCCATTGCCGCCGACGAAACCGTCCGCGTCGTCGTCATCGCCGGCGCCGGCAAGGCCTTCTGCGCCGGCCACGACCTCAAGGAGATGCGCGCCAACCACAGCAAGGAATTCATGCAGGCGCTGTTCCGCCAGTGCGGCGAGCTGATGCTGACGATCACCCGCATGCCGCAGCCGGTGATCGCCCGCGTGCACGGCATCGCCACCGCCGCCGGCTGCCAGCTGGTGTCGATGTGCGATCTAGCGGTAGCCGCCGATGTCGCCAAGTTTGCCGTCTCCGGCATCAACGTCGGCCTCTTCTGCTCGACGCCGGCGGTCGGCCTGGCACGCAACCTGGGGCGCAAGGCGGCACTGGAAATGCTGCTCACCGGTGAATTCATCGACGCCATGGAAGCCCGCGCCAAGGGCCTGGTCAACCGCGTCGTCCCGGCCGATGCACTCGACGCTGAAATCGAGCGCCTGGCCGGGTCCATCCTCGCCAAGAGCGCCGTCGCCGTGCGCATGGGCAAGGGCATGTTCTACAAGCAGCTGGAAATGGGCCTCGCCGACGCTTACGACTACGCCGGCGAGGTGATGGCCTGCAACATGATGAGCGAAGACGCCGGCGAAGGCATCGACGCTTTCATGCAGAAGCGGCCGCCCAACTACAAGGGCTGCTGATCAGACCGGCGGCTGCCAGTCCCGGGGCAGGATGGCCGGGGCCGGGCGGCCGATGTAGTACCCCTGGGCACGGTGGATTTCCATGCGTTCGAGTTCGCGCAACACTTCCGGCGACTCGACGTACTCGGCAACCACCGCGATGCCCATTTCCCGCGCCAGCGAACGGATGCTGGTGACGAAGGTGCGGTCCTTGTCGCTGTTGAGCATGTTGGCGATGAAGTCGCCCTCGATCTTCAGGTAGTCGATCGGGAACCGGCGCAGGTAGTGGAAGGACGAGAAGCCCGAGCCGAAATCGTCGATCGCCAGCTTGAAGCCGTCGGCCTTCAGGTCGTTCAGGAAGCGTTCGAGCAGGGCCAGGTTCTTGACCGTGTCGCGCTCGGTGATCTCGAACACGATGCGGTCGGGCGGGATGCTGCTGGCGGCGATGATGCGGCGCAGGTCACGGGCGAATTCGCTGAACACCAGCGCACGCGGCGACAGATTGACGAAGATTTCGCCATCATGCCCCTGCTGCGCAAGGGAAAGCAGCGCCCGTTCGAGCACCAGCATGTCGAGGCGGTGGATGACGCCGATCTTCTCGGCGATCTCGACGAACTCGTCGGCGCGGATCATCTCGCCCTTGAGATCGATGCGCGACAGGACTTCATAGGCCACGATACGACGGTCGGCGACATCGAGGATGGGCTGAAACCAGGGAACGACGCGCTGATTCTCGATGGCCTCGATGACCATCAGGCTCTTCTGCGAGATGTCGCGGAAAATCTCGACCACGTCGTTCTGCGACGGCACCGCCACCTGATCCTTGCCGGCGGCCTTGGCGCGATACATCATGTTGTCGGCGAACATCAGCAGGTCCTTGGTGCTGTCCGCATGATCCGGATACACCGCCAGGCCGATCGAGGCCGTACCACGCAGGCGGACACCGTCCGCCGTCACGATTTCGAGTTGCTCGATGGCACTACGGACACGCTGGGCGACGACGACAACGGTTTCCTGGGTGGCCTCGGGCAACAACGCGACGAATTCGTCGCCGCCGTAACGGGCCAGGATGTCGCCGTCGCGCAAGGCGCCCTGGACCTGACGGGCGAAGCGCTGCAGATAGGTATCGCCGACCGCGTGCCCGTGGGTGTCGTTGACCAGCTTGAAGTTGTCGAGATCGATCAGCAACAGGCCGAAGCTGTAACCATGGCGCTGGGCGCGGCCGACCTCGTAGGACGACAGTTCCCAGAAGACGCGCTGGTTGAACAGATCGGTCAGCGGATCGCGGGTCGCGTAATACTCCAGATCGCGGGTGTACTTGTAGATCGCCTTGACCGAACCGACCACGTTGAGCAGCGTGGACAGCACGCTTTCGACCACCAGGTAGCGGGTCTCGTCCTCGAGCACCCCGGCATGGACGCCAATGCCGACGATGCCGCCGATCTTCGGCTTGTCGACGAAGAAGGACTTGACCCGCAAGGCCACCTCGGCGTCGGTCAGCTCGACCACCGGCGCGCTGGTATTGGCGACGTGATGATGGATGGCAAAGGCGCCGTTATCGGCGAAGTTGGCCATCTGCAGGAGCTCCTGGCGAATGTAGTGCTCCATGCGCGCCCGCGTTTCCTGCGAAGCCGGGCCGTACCAGAAGACTTCCAGGTCGAACATTTCGTCGTCGATCTTGAAGATCGAGAACAGGGTGTGCGCCGGCAGGATGGTGTTGATGTCGATCAGCAGGCGGCCGACGTACTCGCGCCAGTCGCGGACGACGTCGGCGGTGATGACGAATTTCTCCAGCAGGCCGATTTCGAAGGTCAGGATTTCCTTGTCCACGGCGATGCCGCGCAACTTGTCGAGCAGGCGGCGCAGGGCCTGGTCGATGCGATTCAGTTCGACGAAGCCGAAATCGCGCTGAACCACGGCCAGCGCCTTGAGGTCGGATACCGCGCTGACCTGATCGAATTCCTCCTGCAGATTCTCGACCGCCCCCTCGATGCGCCGCCCGACCCACCAGACGGCACCGCCGGCCAGCAGGGCAACGAGCGGCAGCAGCAGGGCAAATGCCCACAACAGTTCGCGGCGGGCGTCGGCAAGCAGGCCGGCGTAATCCTGGCGCACTTCGATGGCGCCCAGGCTGACGCCGGGCGTTGCGTTGGCGTGACAGCCCAGGCATCGCTCGTCGGCGATCAGCGGATAGACGTGACGGGCGGTTTCGCTGCTGTCGATACGTACCGCCTGACCGCTGGCCATGGCCGAGCGCAACACATCGTCGAGTTCTGGCTGCTCGATCACGCCATAGGTGTCGACCACCAGCTGGCCGCGGTAGATCTGCACCTGCATGTTGCTGCCTTCGCCGGAGCTGGCCACGCCGCGCAGAAAATCGTCGGCCTGGCTGCGGCTCCAGCCCTGGCTCATCAACTGGTACATGGCGGCAAAAGTGATCCGCGTTGCCGCGTCGGACGCGCGCGCGGCATTGGTGCGCACGATGTTGTCGAACACACGATCGAGCGACCAGTAGGCACCACCGAAAAACAATGCTGCGACGACAGCCGATGTCGCCAGAATGAACCTGCTTATGCGCATAGCAATCTCCCCGGTGGGAGATTATCACCAAATGCAATAAATCGTACCGATCCGAGGCAAAAGTGAGAGACGTGACAAGGCACTGCGAGCACAAGCGGCGCTACAATCCGGCCATGCCGCGAGCCCCTTCCCTGCCGAAAAACCCCGCCCCGAACCTCCTGCACTGGCTAGCCGCCGTGACCTTCGTGCTGGCCCTGGCCGCCGCCTTCTGGCGGGCACCGCAACTGCCGCCCGGCGCTTTCGCCGAACCCTCCGCCCCCGCCGTGCCAACGCAGGCGCCGTTGCTCCGCCACGGCATGCTGCCCGGCGTCGGCGGCCTGCTCGGCGCTCCCAGCCTGACGCGTCTGGCCGACGGCCGCATGGCCATCGCCTGGCTGGCGCAGGCCGACGCTCCCCGGCACCACGACGTCATCTGGTTCAGCACGTTGAACGACGGCAACTGGAGCGAGCCTTACCCGGTCGTCTCCAGCGAGGACGCGGCCGGCAAGCTCTTTGCCCACATCCGCCACCTTGCCGACCCGATCCTGTTCGCCCACGACGGGGCAGTCCATCTGTGGTTCACCGCCGGCGGGGCCGGTGCCCGCCGCATCGTGCACACCCTGTCCGACGACGGCGGCCGGCACTGGCAAGCGCCGGCGAGACTGACAACCTCGCCGCTGGGCATTGCCGATACCGGCTTGCGCAAGGCACCGCTTCCCCTGGTCGACGGCGGACTCGGCCTGCCGCTCAGGCCGACATCCATCTCGGCGCGCGATGAATGGCTGCGTCTCGATGCCGACGGACGCATCGTCGGCAAGATCCGTTTGCCGGACGACATGCCCGCCGCGCCATGGCATCCCGTCAGCCGGCCCGACACCCTGGCCGACGACCGGCCGCAGGCACTGATCCGGCTGGCCAGCGGCCGCTTGCTGCTGGCCGGCAACACCACCGCCGGCACCGGCACGCTGGCGGTCTGGGTCGGCAACGCCGACGGCAGTGCCTGGCAAGCGCCGAGGATCATCGAAGCGGCGGCCGATGCCGACTTCTCCGCCCCGTCGCTGGCCCTGGCCGTGGATGCCGGGATCCACCTGGCTTACGGCTGGCGCCAGCAGGGCATCCGCCACCTGCGTTTCAATGAATCCTGGCTCGACGGGGCGCCGCAATGAACGCACTGTCCGCCTACAGCCTGCTCGCCCATGGCCTGATTTTCGGCGCCCTGGCCAGCCTGCTGCCGCTCGGCGTGCTGCGCCCGAAAGCCGCGCTGACGGCAACCACCATCGCGCTGATCGCCGGCATCGCGCCGGTCATGCATTCGCTGTTCGGCACGCCGTCGGTGACCCTGCTGATGCTGGCCATCCTCCACCTGCCGGCCAGACCGCTGACGCCGCTGGGCTACCCCGGCGCGCTCGGTCTGCTCGCCTTTGCCGCACTCTTCTATCCGGCCGCGCTGGGCTGGGGCGCCTTCGATCCCTACGCCCTCGGTTACCAGCCGTGGATGCTGCTCGGCGCGCTGATCCCGGTCGGTCTGGCCCTCTGGCTGAGGCGCATGCACGTCTGGCTGATGATCCTGGCCGTCGATCTGGCAGCTTACGCCAGCGGGATTTTCGACAATCTCTGGGACGTCCTGGTGGACCCGCTGCTGGTCCTGCTCGCCTTCTGCATCGTGCTAAGGCAACTGGTGCTGCGGGTCATCGCTGCAAGGCATCGCTGATCAGGCGGCGGATGCTCGAGGCTTCGAACGGCTTGTCGCAAATGGCCGATACCCCGGCCCGCTCGACGGCAGCCAGTCGGCCCATGTTCTGCTCGCTGGTCACCATCAGTACCGGCACTTCGGCCTGCCAGCTCTGCGTGCGGATGTATTCGGTCAGTTCGCGGCCGTCCATCTCCGGCATGTTGTAGTCGGTAATGACCAGGTCAAACATGCTTTCCTGAAGCACCGCCACCGCCTGCCGGCCATCGACGCATTCGGTGATGCGCTCGATGCCGAGCTCCTCGAGCAGCCGGCGCAGGTGATGCCGCGACGCCAGACTGTCGTCGACCACCAGCACGCGCAACCCTTCGATCTCGGCAAGATCGATGTCCTGCGGCGGATTCAGGTAATCGGCGGCAGCGTACAGCGCGCGCGACAACTGCTGTTCGGTGAAGGGCTTGGCGACGATGGCGCAGGCACCGGATTGACGGACCGGCTCAAGCACTTGCGGCCGCGTCTCGCTGGAAACCAGAATGAAGGGCACGCTTTCCAGCGCCGGGTCATCGCGCATCGCTGCCACCAGTTCGGTCCCGGCCATGTCCGGCAGATAGAGGCTGCTGATCACCACCTGTCCGTCGGTCGCATCCTGCAGGGCAGTCAGTGCGGCGCTGCCGTTGGCGACGATGGTGATCCGGCGCACCCCCTGATTGGTCAGCATGCGTTCGACCAGATGCGCTTGCATCTGCGAAGGCTCGACAAGCAGGACGACGAGATCGGCCAGGGAGGTGGTCAGGGCCATGCGCAAGGACTCCGGATAGCGTGAATGCACTCACTATAGCAGGCACTTGAGAAACCGACACGGCAGTCATCCGGGCGTAAAATCCGCGCATCGATCCGGAAATCCCATGAAAATCTCCCTCGAACTGCTCCAGGTCCTCGACGCCATCGACCGGCACGGCAGCTTCACCGCCGCCGCCAAAGCCCTGCACCGGGTGCCGTCGGCGCTGTCGCACGCGGTCGCCAAGCTGGAAAGCGATCTCGACATCACGCTGTTCATCCGTGAAGGCCGGCGCGCCATGCTCAACGACGCCGGCCGCACCCTGCTCGACGAAGGGCGCCACCTGCTGCGCGCCGCCCGCGAACTGGAGCGCCGCATCCAGCGCATCGCCACCGGCTGGGAGTCGGAACTGCGCATCGGCCTCGACGCGATCATCCCGGCCGAACGCCTGCTGCCGCTGATCCGGCGTTTCTACGACGCCGGTCACCAGACCCAGATCCGCCTGTCCAACGAAGTCCTCGGCGGCACTTGGGACGCCCTGGCCACCGACCGCGCCGACCTGGTCATCGGCGCCCCCGGCGACCCGCCGGCCCGGGGCGGGATTGGCAGCCGCCAGCTGTGCCGCGCCCGGATGCGTCTGGTGGTCGCCCCCGATCATCCCCTGGCCCAGGCGCGCGCGCCGATCACCACGGCCGACCTGGCCCAGCACCGCGCCATCGTCATCGCCGACACCTCGCAGGAACTGACCGCCCGCACCATCGGCCTGCAGGAGGGCCAGGACGCCTTGCGCGTCCCCGACATGCGGGCCAAGGCCGCTGCCCAGTTGGCCGGCCTCGGCGTCGGCCATTTACCCGGCTGGATCGCCGACCCGGAAATTGCCGCCGGCCGGCTGGTCAAACTACATACCGCCGAGCCGCACCCGCCGATACGCAGCCATATCGCCTGGCGCAACCGTCAGGTCGGCAAGGCGCTGCAATGGTTTCTCGACGAACTGGCGCGACCGGAAGTCATCGCCGCGCTGAGCGCCGGCCTGGACAGCGGCGAGGACTAACGCGCCTGCATCAGCCGCCGTCGCTCGGGCAAGCGCAGCAGAGGCAGAACCTCGCAATATTTGAGGTCGGCTTCACTGGCAAAGCTGACGCCGGCAACCCCGGCCCGGACCTCGCGCGCCACGGCATGCAGAGCCCCCTGCCAGTGAGCGATCACCGACGACCAATCGGGGAAACTTTCGGCCGGAAAAACCTTCTGCCGAGGATCGGCCAGCCCACGAACCCCCGGCAGCAGGTCCCCGACGGCGGAAATGCCGGTAAAAGCCGGTTTGTCGATCAGCACCTTGGCAAAAACGACGGCCACCACGGCATCGCCGACCAGGGCGGCGTAGATCGGCAACTGCGGTTCGGTGATGCGCGGCGACGCCCAGTTGTCGATATTGATCGCCGCCCCGGTCTTGTAATCGATGATCAGTTGCCGGCCGTCGGCCAGCCGGTCGATGCGGTCGACCACCATGTTCACGCGGATGCCTTCGATGTCGACGCTGGCCGCCTGTTCGCAGGCGACGACGGTGAACGGTTCCGGCCGCTCGCGCTCGACCGCCAGCCAGCGCTCGAGCAGGCGCAGCAGACGGGCCGACTCCAGTTGCCGGAAACGCTGTGGCAAGGGGCTGCGCAGCGCATCCTCGAAATGCGCCAGCGCCTTCTCGACCGCCTCGGCCAGAAGACGCCGGGCGGCGTCCTCGTTCAGCGCCGCCAGCCCTTCGCTGCCGCCGACGCGGCTCCAGAACTGTTCCAGCGCGCCATGCACCAGAGTGCCGCGGGCGGCCGGGTCGAGGCCTTCGACCGGCGTTTCCATGGCCTGCGCCCCGAGCCGGAACTGGTAGAAGGCCCAGGCCGGACAAATCGCCTGCGCCCGCAGCAACCAGCTGCCGCCGGCCACCACCTCGCCCTCGCCAACCGGCGGCGCCACGGCATCGTCGATGGCTTGGCAGCCGGCAGCAACGGCCAGGCGGGCGGCCAACGTCGTCAGCCGCGCCTCGTGCATTCCGGTCGCCAACTCGCCAAGCAAGGGGCTGGCACGCAGCATGCGGTTGCCGTCGGCGCGCGCCCAGGACAGGACCACCGAACTCGCCGAACGCAGCAGCCGGGCGTGCACGCGGCGGGCGAAATCGAGTTCGACGTCGGCGCTGGCATGCGAACTCCCGGCCGTGCGCTGAGCGTCGACTGACAGCAGGGGATTCGGCCGGGGCGGCGGCGGCCAGCGGTCGTCGTTCAGGCCCATCACCCACAGGGCGTCGAAATTCAGGCCGGCGCTTTCGAGCACGCCGAGCACCTGGATCGCCGGCTGTCCGCGGGTTTCCGGCTGGAACAGGCGCTGTCGGCACAATTCGCGCAGACGGGCCAGCGCCGCGCCCTGACCGATACGCCCGAGCAGCGCGTCGAAGCGGCCGAAGCCGTCGAGCAATTCGCCAAACGCCCGATGCGCCTGGAACTCGTCGCTGGACAAAGGCCGTTCGCCGGGCCAGCCGGCAGCCGCCAGCGCCTGCCGGAAAGACCGCCCCCAGGCGCCCGGCAACTGGCTGCGCGGCGCTTCGGCCAGCATCGCCAGCGCGCCATTCAGGGCATCAACCGTGCTCGGGCAGGATTGCGGTTGACGCGCCGCCAGCCGCAGCAGGGCCGGCACCTGGGTGAAATAGGGCAGGTCGCGGCGCATCGCCGCATCCAGGCAGGCCCGCGCATCGGCCTCGCTGACGTCGCCGGCCCAGAAGGCGCCGAGCAGTAGCGTCGACAAGCGCGACTGCTCGAAAGCCACACGACCGCTGCCCAGGGCCAGCAGCTCGAGCGCGCTGCGCACCAGCGGCTGTTCGGCCAGCGGTCGGCCGAGCGAGATGTTGTAGCTGCGCGGCAATTCTGCGCCATCGGGACGCAGCGCCGGAAGATGCAGCGCCTCGTCGAGCAGGCCGGCGAGGCGGTCGCGGACGCCGGCGAGATCCGGCGCGACAATGCCGATGCGCCGGCCGGGATGCTCGGCCAGTTGCGCCAGCGCCCAGGTCACGGCGGCATGGCATTCGGCAGCGGCATCGGCGCAGGCATGGACGGTCGCCGGCGCAGCGACCACCGAGAAATCGCGCTCCGAGACCTTCACCCCGCGCGCCTGGAGCACGTCGAGGAGCCGCTGTTCCAGCGGCGTCAGACGGTCGAAGCCGCACAGCACGACCTGCGCCGGCAGGACGAAACGGCCGGCCGCCAGGCGGTCGAGCAGTTCAAGTTGCAGGCCGGCGGGGTCGATCCAGCCGCCGTCCCGGCAACGCTTGAGGAAGGCAGCCTGCCAGGCGGCGAACAGTCGCGCCTCGTCGGCCGCGCCGCCAGCTGCCAGCCCCCAGCGCCGGCACAGGGCGTGCGCTTCCATCGCCGACGCCGCCAGGCCGGGCAGATCGAACAGCGGTGCCGCCGCACCGGCGCCACTGCTCAGGGCATCGGCGATCACCTGTTCCCAGAGCAGACGCTCGGCGTCGCTATCCAATGCCAGGGGCAGCGCGGCATCGCCACCGATCATCGCCTCGTCGGCCAGCGCCGACAGCCATTGACCGATGGTCAACGCCAGCGGCGCCTGCCAGGCTTTCGCGCCGGGCGGCCCTTCGTCCCGCAGGATCTGGGCCAGCCGGCTGGTGGCGCAGAGGAAAAGCTGCTGCTCGCTCATGGCGTACCGATGAACAGGAACAAGTTGGATGCCCCCTGCCGCGAGTGACCGATGCCGAGATAGGCCGGTCCGAGGGGCGTCTCGCCGCCGAGGTAGAAAGCCAGCGAATCCAGCCAGCCGTCGCGTCCGGTTTCGCTGAAGCGCCGCCCCAGACGGGCGGTTTCGAGGGCCACGCCGAAACGCATGTCGCCCCGCAGCCCGAGCGGCAGCCGGCCGATGATGCGTTCGCTGCGCAAACCGGCGTACTGGATGTCGTCGCCGAGCAGCTGACCGGCGCTGTAGGCAGTCATGTTGAGAAAACCGCCCAGGCGGCCGGCGTCGTAGGCCGGAAGCCTGCCGCGCGGCGACCCGGTATAGGCGAGCCGGGCGTTGAACACGGTATCGACCAGCGTGAAGGCCCCACGGAACTCGGCATCGAAGCGCGCGTAATCGCGCCCCGGCGAATGGAAATAATTCAAGTGGGCCGCCCAGCCCCGGGTCGGGAAATACATGCGGTCGGAACGGTCGAAATCGAGCGTCGCCTGCCAGCCGCCGAAGGTGACATCGCCGCGTGGCAGCGCCAGGGTGCCGGTATCGAGCCGGTAATCGCGGCGACGCTGAAGCCAGCCGAGACGCACAGCGCCATAGATGTGCGCGTTGTATCCCAGCCAGCCGCCCAGGCGCGACTCGGTGACCTTGTACTTGGCGATCCGCCGGTCGTCCTCGAACACGCTCAGGCGCTCCTGCTCGACACCGGCCAGCGCTTCGACAAAGTGACGCTGGGCGGGATCAAGCGGCTGATGGAGATTCACGCCCAGGCGATTACGCGACCCCAGCTCGGCGTGATAGAGGAGTTCGCCGCCCAGGGCATTCAACCAGGTCCGGTGATAGGCGGCGCGGACGCCGAACGACGCCCCATCGCCGCTGTCGGCGGCGAGATTGATGCCGAAACGCAGATAGTCCGGCCCCCAGGGCTTCTCGACCGGCATGATGCGCAGGGTGTTGCGCCCGGCATTGCCGATCACCGCGTAATCGACGCTCTCGTAATCGCCATCGCCGTAGATGCGCAACAGGTTGCGGTCGATGCGCCCGGCGGAGGCTTCCTCGCCCGGCTCGATATCGAGAAAGCGCGTCAGCGCGCGGGGATCGACCCGACGCAACCCGGCCACCTCGATTGCATCGATCCGCAGCGGTGCCGCTGCCTGTGCCTCGATCCCCTGCCACCAGGCGAGATAGTCGGCCGGCGCCAGCGCCAGCGGTGCCAGGCGCTCGGCCACGGCCTGCGCCGCCTGTCGGCCGCGCGCTGCCGCCTCGGCGTGGCGCGGGAAATCGCCGGCGCCGATGCCGTCGAGCGCCGGCTGGATCAGGATGTCCCGCTCGCCCAGCAGGGCCAGCGAACGCGCCACGTTCTGCCGGGTCAGGATGCCGATCATCTGCGCCGACACCGTCAGCAGGGAACCGACTTCATCGGCCTTGAGCAGCGGCGTGCCGACGTCGACCACAATCAGCACGTCGGCCGCGCAGCGTTCGCGGATTTCCGCCACCGGCAGGTTGTCGACCAGGCCGCCATCGACCAGTTTGCGCCCGCCGTATTCAACCGGCGCCAGCAGACCGGGAACCGACATGCTGGCGCGCATGGCCGTGCTCAGATCGCCGTCGCGGAACACCACGGCCTCGCCGCTGCCGATATCGGTGGCGACAATCGACAAGGGCAGCGGTAGCCGTTCGATACGGCTGCTGCCGACCAGACGGTTGAAGAACAGCTTGATTTTCTGCCCGGCAACGACCCCGCCCTGGTAACGCACGCCGTCGACGCCGACCCCGCTCTCGGAACCCGGCAGATACAGCCGTGAAATGGCCCGGTTGCGCTGGCTCATCTCGCCATAATCGGGGTTGTCGAGGAACATGTCCGACCAGTCCACCGCCGCCAGCGACTGCTGCATCCTGGCCGGCGTCAGCCCGGCTGCCCAGGCACCGGCAACCAGACCGCCCATGCTGGTGCCGGCGACACAGGCAATCGGGATGCGCTGTTCGGCCAGCACTTCAAGCACGCCGATATGCGCCGCACCGCGCGCACCGCCACCGCCGAGCACCAGTCCGATGCGCGGCGGCTCGGCCGCCATGCCCGGCAGGCTGGCGACGACCAGGCTCAGGACCAACAGAAAGCGGTGAAATAATGACAAAGGACTTCCAGATGTAAAAAAGCCCTGCCGAGGCAGGGCTTTGTGCAACAAAGTCGCTATTACTTGGTGCCGATGACTTCGATGTCGACGCGGCGATCCGGCTGCAGGCAGTCGATCAGGGCCTTGGTCTTGGCGTTGCCCTTGCAGGTGTCGCCGGTGACCGGCTGGGTCTTGCCCTTGCCTTCGGTGTAAACGCGGTTGGCTTCGATGCCCTTGGCAACCAGGTACTCCTTGACCGCGGCGGCGCGCTTCTCGGACAGCTTCTGGTTGTAGGCGGCACCGCCGATACGGTCGGTGTGGCCGACGGCCAGGATCACTTCGAGCTTGATCTGG
>NZ_CALJNI010000006.1:0-121265 GCF_937982035.1 uncultured Azonexus sp. | reverse complement strand
CGGGCCGGCGAGCACGGCAAGGGCTTTGCCGTGGTGGCGGCGGAAGTGCGCAAGCTGGCCGAGCGTTCGCAGGTGGCGGCGCAGGAAATCGGCGAACTGGCCGGTTCCAGCGTCAAGATGGCCGAACGGGCAGGCAGCCTGCTGCAGGAAATGGTGCCGAGCATCCAGAAGACCTCGGACCTGGTCCAGGAAATCGCTTCGGCCTCGCAGGAACAGTCGGTCGGCGTCGCCCAGATCAACAACGCCATGGGGCAGCTGAACAAGGCGACGCAACAGAATGCTTCGGCATCCGAGGAGCTGGCCGCGACGGCCGAGGAACTGGGCGGTCAGGCCGGCCAGTTGCAGGAGTTGATGAGTTTCTTCTCGGTGGCGCAGGGGCGTTCGCCTTCGCCTGCCAGAAATCTGGCGGCGAGTCGGCCTGTCGCCGCAACGCCGGGCACGCGGCGCGCTGTCGCGGTGCTCGACGAGGCCGATTTCGAAAAATTCTAAATCAGGGTACCGGTGACGGTACCCAATACAAACATAACAATAGCGCGGAGAGACAACATGGCCTTTCAGATCAGCCGATTGCATTCATTGAAGACCCAGCTGTTCACGGTCTTCTGGGCATTGACCGCGGCGCTGCTGTATTACGCCATTTCCTCGATCCTCAGCGACTGGCAGCAGTTGAAGTCGCTCGACGACGTGGCCGATGCGCAGAAGATCGCCATCACCAGCGGCAGTCTGGCCCACGAACTGCAGAAGGAGCGCGGGCTGTCGGCCGGTTTCCTTTCCTCGCGCGGCGAGCGTTTCCGCGATACCTTGACCAGTCAGCGCCAGTTGAGCGATCAGGTGTTCAAGGAATTCGAGACCCTGCAGTCCGAAATCGATGTCGCCCGCCTGGGCGACAGTGTCCGCGGCAAGCTCGACGCCAGCCTGAAGGCCATGCAGCAGATGGCCGAGACGCGGCGGGCGATCGACGGTCTGCAGATGCAGCCGCCGGCATCGTTTGCCTATTACTCGAACACCATCGACCAGTTGCTCGACATGGTTACCGAGAGCGGCAAGATCAGCGACCAGGACATCACCAGCAAGGCCCTGACCGCACTCGACCTGTTCCTGCGCGCCAAGGAAAATGCCGGGCGCGAGCGGGCCACGGTCAATGGCATCCTGACCGCCAACGCGCCGGTCGCCCTGCCCCAGTTCCGGACCCTGGCCAGCGTGGTGGCGGCCCAGGGTGCCTACGTCAAGCAATTCCTCTCGGTGGCCGACCCGGCCCGTGTCGATGAACTTTCCGGCCTGCTGGCCGGGCCGGTTAACGGCGAGGTCGAACAGATCCGGCAGCGGGTTTTCGACAAGGTCAACGAAGGCGGTTTCGAGGTCGAGCCGGCCCACTGGTTCAAGGTGATCAGCGACAAGATCGACGCCATGAAGGTGATCGAGGACCATCTGGTCGGCGACCTGAGCGCCAAGGTCGAGCAGCTGCGTGCCGCGGCACGCTGGTCGCTGGGCATGGGGGTCGCGGTCGTCCTGGTCGGTGTGTTGTTCAACATCCTCTTCCTCTGGGTGATGATCCGTCTGGTGCGTGGTCTGGGTTCGGCGCAAGGCAGTGTCAGCCGTCTGGCGGCCGGCGATTTCTCGCGTCAGATCGAGGTCGACCGCAAGGACGAACTCGGTGCCGTTCAGGCGTCGCTGGCGGAAATCCAGCAGGTGCTGATCAGCATGGACCACGACGCCCAGGCCCTGGTTGCTGCCGCCCTGCAGGGCGATCTGTCGGTACGTGCCGATGCCTCGCGGCATCCGGGCGAGTACGCCAGCATCATCGCCGGCATCAACCAGACCCTGGATGCGGTCATCGGGCCGCTCAACGTCGCCGCCAACTACGTCGACCGGATTTCCAAGGGCGACATTCCGCCGCCGATCACCGACGCCTATCACGGCGATTTCAACGTCATCAAGAACAACCTGAACACCTGCGTCGAGGCAGTCAACAAGCTGGTCGCCGACGCTGCCATGCTGAGTACGGCAGCGATCGAGGGCAAGCTGTCGACGCGCGCCGACGCCAGCCGTCATGCCGGCGACTTCAAGCGCATCGTTGAAGGCGTGAACCGCACGCTCGACGCCGTGATCGGGCCGCTCAACGTCGCTGCCAGCTACGTGGACCGGATTGCCCGCGGCGACATTCCGCCGCGCATCACCGAGACCTACAACGGCGATTTCAACACGCTGAAGAACAACCTGAACACCTGTATCGCCGCGGTCAACAAGCTGGTCGAGGATGCCAACATGCTGTCGGCCGCCGCGGTCGCCGGCAAGCTGGCGACGCGTGCCGACGCCGGCCTGCATCAGGGCGACTTCCGCAGGATCGTCGAAGGCGTCAATGCCACCCTGGATGCCGTCGTGACGCCGATCCAGGATGTCCAGCGGGTGCTGGCGGCGATGGAGCGGGGCGACATGAGCCCGCGCATCACCGAGGCTTACCAGGGCGATTTCGCCACCCTGCAGGCGGCCCTGAACAACACGCTGGACAAGCTTTCCGACACCATTGCCCAGATCATCGTCGCTGCCGACGCCTTGTCCAATGCCGCTGGCCAGGTCTCGGCAACGGCCCAGTCGCTGAGCCAGGCATCGTCCGAGCAGGCGGCTTCGGTCGAGGAAACGACGGCCTCGCTGGAGCAGATGACCGCGTCGGTCACGCAGAACACCGACAATGCCAAGGTCACCGACGGTATCGCCACGCGTGCGGCGAGCGAAGCCGGCGAGGGTGGCGCGGCGGTCAACCGGACCGTCGAGGCGATGAAATCGATTGCCGGCAAGATCGGCATCATCGACGACATTGCCTACCAGACCAACCTGCTGGCGCTGAATGCGGCCATCGAGGCGGCACGCGCCGGCGAGCACGGCAAGGGCTTTGCCGTGGTGGCGGCGGAAGTGCGCAAGCTGGCCGAACGCAGCCAGGTGGCGGCCCAGGAAATCGGTCAATTGGCCGGTTCGTCGGTCAAGATGGCCGAAAGCGCCGGCCAGCTGCTCGAAGCCATGGTCCCGAACATCCAGAAGACCTCGGATCTGGTCCAGGAAATTGCCTCGGCCAGCCAGGAGCAATCGTCGGGCGTGGCCCAGATCAACCAGGCCATGGGCCAACTGAACAAGGCCACCCAGCAGAATGCCTCGGCCTCGGAAGAACTCGCCGCCACGGCCGAGGAACTGGGCGGGCAGGCCGGGCAACTGCAAGAATTGATGGACTTCTTCACCGTCGAGCAAGGGCGCGGACAAGGACGTCGATGACCGATTACAGCAGTCTGAGCACCCGGGACATCGAGCGTCTCTCCCGCAGCATCCGCCCGGGGGAGTGGGCGGTCGAGCGCGAACGCCCGATTTCCACGCTGCTCGGCTCCTGCGTGGCGGTCTGCCTGTTCGACCCGATGCTGCCGATTGCCGGTATGAATCACTTCATGCTGCCGCAAATGAAGCGCGGCACGCACGCCGACGAGGACGTGCTGCTGGCCGGCGACGCCTGCATGGAAGCCCTGCTCAACGGCATGCTGCAGCGCGGTGCGGCCAAGCACCGCATGCAGGCCAAGGCCTTTGGCGGCGGTGCAGTGATCGACACCACGGTTCAGGGGGCGCCGGCGGTGGGCAAACGCAACGCCGATTTCGCCCATGAATGGCTGGACCGCGAAGGTATTCCGCTGGTGGCTTCCGACTTCCTCGGTCCGTGGTCGCGCAAGATCCTGCTGGTTCCCGCCACCGGCGACGCTTATTGCAAGCGGGTCACCTCCAGCCTGGTCAGCCAGGAATCCCTGCGTCGCGAGGAACAGGCCTACGCCGAATCCCTGCTCAACAAGCCGGCACAGCCTGCCGGCAAGAAAATCGAGTTGTTCTGATGAGCGAATCCGCTATCACCGATCAGGAATTCGGGCTGTTCCAGCGCCTGATCTACAAGCTTGCCGGCATCAGCCTGTCCGACGCCAAGAAGGTGCTGCTCGTCGGTCGTCTGCAGAAACGCCTGCGTTACCACCAGCTCGACAACTTCAGCCAGTATTACCGCATGCTGGCCACCGGCGAACATCCGGAAGAGTTGCAGACGATGGTCGATCTGCTGACCACCAACGAAACCTATTTCTTCCGCGAACCCAAGCATTTCGATTTCCTGCGCGACGAAATCCTCGCCAACCGGCGCAGCCCGTCGACCTTCCGGGTATGGAGCGCAGCCAGTTCGACCGGCGAGGAGGCCTATACGCTGGCCATGCTGCTGGCCGAGAACCTGAAGGATGCGCCCTGGGAAATCGTCGGCTCGGACATCAGCACGCAGGTGCTGGAGAAGGCCAGGCGCGGACATTATCCGATCGAGCGCAACGAGGGCATTCCGCCGGCACTGCTCGGCAAGTACTGCCTCAAGGGCGTGCGCAGCCAGGCCGGCACCTTCCTGATCTCGCCGGCGCTGCGCAGCCGCTGCACTTTTCACCACATCAACCTGACCCAGGAAATCACCGCCGACATCGGTCGTTTCGACGTGATCTTCCTGCGCAACGTGATGATCTATTTCGACATCGAAACCAAGCGCAAGGTGGTGGGTAATCTTCTGCCCCGCCTGCAGCCGGGCGGGTATTTCATCATTGGTCATTCGGAAACGCTGAACGGCATTTCCTGCGGACTGACCCAGGTTCGTCCGACCATTTACCAAAAAGACTGACGGACATGGCAGGAAACATCAAGGTAATGATCGTTGACGACTCGGCGCTGGTGCGCCAGGTCATTTCTCAGGCACTTTCGCGGGAGCCGGGCATCGAGGTGGTTGCCACCGCCTCCGACCCGGTGTTCGCCGTGGACAAGCTGCGGGCCTGCTGGCCGGATGTGCTGATCGTCGATATCGAGATGCCGCGCATGGATGGCATCTCCTTCCTGCGCAAGATCATGACCGAGCGGCCGACGCCGGTGATCATCTGCTCGTCGCTGGCCGAGAGCGGCGCCCAGGCGACCTTCGATGCCATGGCGGCCGGCGCGGTGACCATCATCACCAAGCCCAAGGCCGGTCTCAAGGCCTTTCTGGAGGATGCTTCCAACGACATCGTTCAGGCGGTGCGTACCGCCGCCAAGGCCAACCTGCGCGCGCTGCCGCGCAGCGGCACGGCGGCGCCACTGAATCGCCCGAAACTGACCGCTGACGCCGTCCTGCCTTCCGGCACGCCGACGGCCATGGCGCGCACCACCGACCAGTTGATCGCCATCGGCACCTCGACCGGCGGTACCCAGGCCCTGGAGGCCATCCTGACACGCCTGCCGGCGACCTGCCTGGGCATCGTCATCGTCCAGCACATGCCCGAGAAATTCACCGCCATGTTCGCCGAACGCCTGAACAGCATCTGCGAGATCGAAGTGCGCGAAGCGCGCGACGGCGACCGGGTCATGCCCGGACGGGCGCTGATTGCCCCCGGCGGCCGGCACATGATGCTCAAGCGCAGCGGTGCGCAATACCTGGTCGAGGTGGTCGACGGGCCGCTGGTCAATCGCCACAAGCCGTCGGTCGATGTGCTGTTCCGCTCGGTCGCCAAGTTTGCCGGCGCCAACGCGCTGGGCATCATCCTGACCGGCATGGGCGACGACGGTGCCCGCGGACTCAAGGAAATGCACGACGCCGGCGCCAGTACCATCGCCCAGGACGAAGCCAGTTGCGTGGTCTTCGGCATGCCCCGCGAGGCCATCAAGCTGGGCGCGGCCGATCAGGTGATGCCGCTGGACAGCGTGCCGGAAGCGATGATGGGCTACACCCGGGCCAACCGCTAGGCGCCCTGGCGTTTCTGCCACATGCTCCAGCTGAACACCAGCAGGCCCAGCCAGATCAGCGCGAAGCTGAGCAGTTTTCCGGTCTGCAGGGGTTCGCCGAAAATGTAGATGGCGGTCAGGAACTGCATGGTCGGGTTGATGTACATCAGCATGCCGACGGTGGCCAGGTTCAGGCGCTGGGTGGCGGCGGCGAAGGCGATCAGCGGCAGGGCGGTGAGGATGCCGGCGCCGATCAGCCAGAGCGTGGTCGAGGGCGTATCCAGAACGAACACCGTATGCCCGCTGTTGGCCTGCCAGATCGCGTAGGCGAAACACAGCGGCAGCATGACCAGGGTTTCCAGCCACAGGCCGGGCTGGGCATCGACCGGCACCTGCTTGCGCACCAGGCCGTAAGTGCCGAAGGTGCCGGCCAGGAACAGCGATACCCAGGGCAGACCGCCGAGGGTGACGATTTCATTGACCAGACCGGCGACGGCCAGGCCGATGGCCAGCCATTCCTTGCCGTTGAGCCGTTCCTTGAGCACCAGCAGGCCGAGCAGCACGTTGACGATGGGCGTCAGGAAATAACCCAGGCTCGACTCGACCACTTGCTGGTTGCCGACCGCCCACAGGAAAACCAGCCAGTTGCTGCCGACCAGCAGTGCCGCCAGGCTGAGCATGGCGATCTGGCGCGGCTTGCCGAAAATCTGCCGGACCTTGTGCCATTGGCGGCTGAGCATCAGCAGCAGGGCGACGAAGACGCAGGCCCACAAGGCGCGGTTGGCGAGGATGTCCATCGGCGCGACATGATTGAGCTGATGGAAGTACAGCGGGAAAAATCCCCAGATGCCATAGGCGAGCAGGCCGAAACCGACGCCGGCCAGTGCGTTCTTCTGCATGGTCAGGCTTTTCCGCGCAGGACGTCGAGGGCCGCCGAGCGATAGTCGCGGCGATACAGCACGACGCACACCAGCAGGGCAGCCAGCGCCAGGATCAGCGGATGGAACAGCCAGCCGGCAGCGGCCAGGCCGAAATAATAGGCCCGGATGCCGCGGTTGAAATCGTCGCCGGCCAGGTTGTTGGCGCCGGCGACCTGCTGGGCGTAGGCGTCGATGGCCGGGTCGCCGGTTGCCCCGGTGGGCGCGGCGCCGACGAGGATGGACAGCAGGTTGAACTGGCGCAGCGACCAGGTGAACTTGAAGTAGGCGAAAACGAAACTGCCGAGTACCAGGATCAGCTTCATCTCCAGCAATTCGCGGCTGCCCGGCCCGGCGAAAGGCAGGTCGGCCGCCACGCCGAGCAGCGTGTCGGCGGCACCGAGGGCGGCGAACAGGCCGGCGATGATGTAGATGGTGGTGTTGGCGTAGAACGAGACGCTGTTCATCAGGTTGCCGATCAGCGTCGAGTCGGTCACCCGGACATCGCGTTCGAGCATGCGGTAAGCCCATTCCAGCCGGTAGCGCTGGCTGGTCCGGATCAGACCGCCGGCACCGCGCGCACTGTGTTCGGAAAACCAGGCGTAGCCGGCCCAGCTGGCAAAGAAGACGGCCAGGGCGAGCCAGTCGATGGCGGAGAGATGGGGAAAGGCGTGCATCGCTGGAGTTTGCCACAGTGCCCGGCGGCTGGGCTAGCGGGATTTCCCGGCGGTGTTGCCGCGCAAGGCCCGCACCTCGAAGCGGGTGCTGTCGATCAGCGCGCCGCGCGCATCGTGCAGGCTCAGGCGATGGCGGCCCGGTTGCGGCAGCCAGCGGTCGCCGGCGCCGGCCGGCAGTCGCTGATCGTTGATACGCCAGTACCCGCCCCGCGGCATGGTACCGGACAGGCGCAGCGGGATGCGCTGGTTGGCCGGTGGAATGTCCGGGTCGAGGGCGATCACCGTGCCGTCGGCCGGGTAGACGATGCGGGTCAGCGCCTGGCCGGCGGCGGCGCGGATGACCGGCTGTTCGGTGCCCTGGATGAACCACTCGCGACGGGGCGGTTCGAGCGCCGGTTCGAAGCGGACGGGCAGGCCGACGACACCGGCGGGGGCGGCCGGCGGCGGAGTTTTCGCACCGCGCTGCAGGCGGTCCATGACCTCGCGCCAGACCGGCGCCGCGCCGGAAATGCCGGAAACGTCATGCATCGGACTGCCCGAGGCATTGCCGACCCAGACGCCGACCGTGTAGCGGGGCGAGAAGCCGACGCACCAGTTGTCGCGCATGTCCTTGCTGGTGCCGGTCTTGACCGCCGCCCAGTAGGGCGTCGCCAGCCAGGATTCGAGGCCGAAGGTGCCAGCGCGGGCGGCGCGGTCGGCGAGGATGTCGCTGACCAGGAATGCCACCGCCGGGGTGCCGACGGTATGCGGCTTGCCGTCGAAAACGCCCTCGCAGCCGCCCTGGCGGCAGGGCGCCGTCGCCGGCTCGCGGGCCGGCAGGGCGCGCAGCGGTGTCCATTTGCCGGCGTTGGCCAGGGTCCGGTAGGCGTTGGCCAGCATCAGCAGCGAAACGTCGGCCGAGCCGAGCGCCAGGCTGTAGCCGTACCACTCGCCATCCTCCTTCAGGCTGGCGAAGCCGAAGCTGCGCAGGCGCCGGTGAAAGGCGTCGGCGCCGACGCGGACCAGCGTCTGCACCGCCGGCACGTTCAGCGATCCGGCCAGCGCCGGTCGGGCCGACACCCAGCCGCGGTAGCCGGGATCGTAGTTCTGCGGCGTGTACAGGCCGTTGCCGGTGTCCAGGCTCAGCGGCGCATCGTCGATCAGCGAGGCCGGGGTGAGCAGGCGCCGTTCGAAAGCCTGGGCGTAGAGAAAAGGCTTCAGCGTCGATCCGGCCTGGCGCAGCGCCGTCGCGCCATCGACTTCGGCGGCGCCGGACAGGTCGCCGCTGGAGCCGACCCAGGCCAGGATCTCGCCGCTGGCGTTGTCGATGACGATGACCGCACCGTCCTCGGCGTTCTGCCGGCTCAATGCAGACAGGTGGCGGCGCAGGCTGTCGACGGCAAAGGCCTGGAGGTCGGCGTCGAGGCTGCTGCGCCGGTCGCGGCCGGGTTCGGCGAGCAGCTTGCGGGCGAGATGGGGCGCCAGTTGCGGCGCTTCCGGGCGTAAATCGCGCAGGTTGTTATTGAGCGCCTGGAAGGCGAAGGCCTCCAGGCCGCGGCATTCGTCGGCCCGCTGCAATTCGGTGAGCAGCGCGCAGGCGCGACGGGCGACGGCTTCCGGCGTGGCGTTGGGGGCGCGCAGCAGGACGGCGGCGATTGCCGATTCGCGGTCGTCGAGGCCGTGCGGCCATTTGCCGAACAAGGCCCGGCTCATCGCCGCGACGCCCTGCAGTTCTCCGCGAAAACTGACGAGGTTGAGGTAGGCCTCGACGATGCGGCCTTTACTCCAGCTCCGCTCCAGACGCAGGGCGGCGGCCGACTGGCCGATCTTGGCGAGAAAGCTGCGTTGACCGCGTCTTTGCCCGTCCTCCTCGATCAGCCCGGCCAGCTGCATGGTCAGCGTGCTGGCGCCACGCGTGCGACTGCCGCGCAGGTTGCTCCAGGCGGCGCTGCCGGCGGCCAGCCAGTCGACGCCGCCGTGTTCCATGAAACGCTTGTCCTCGGCGGCGATCACCGCTCGCAGCAGGGCCGGCGAGATGTCGGCGAGCGGCGTCCACGCCAGTCGGCGCACCTGCATGTCGACGCGCAGGCTGTGCAGCGGCCGGCCGTCGCGGGCGAGCAGCGTCGCTTCCGACGGCCGGTAGGCGGCGCGCACCTCGTCGAAGCCGGGCAGGGCAAGTGCCGGGAACGGGAGCAGCAGTGCCGCGATCAGGGTGAAAAGAAGGCGGTTCAGCGTGGTTTCCTGAGGGGTTCTGCGAGCTTGCGCCGGACCGTTGCCCGGGCAATGGAGAAGGCCTATTTTAGCCGTGGGCATGGTGCGGGCCGAGACTATCGGCTAAATTTCCGGCCGTTCCCGTTCAGGAAGACCATCGATGATCGTCGCCGAAAGCAGCAAGTCCTTCCAGGAAGTCGTTTTCGAACTCGAACCCGCGCTCCAGCGCCTGGGCTTGAGCGTGCTCGCCCGCCACGATCTCGGCGAGGCGCTGGCGCGCCGGGCGCGCGGCGAGGCGCGGAGCTTCGATGAGGATTACCTGCTGCTCGACATCGTCGGCTGGCGCGCCGTCGAGGAGCTGCTTGCCGCCGACCTGCGCGTCGGGCTGGCCTTGCCGTGGCGTTTTGCCGTGTATACCGAGAACGGGGCGACCCGGATCGGCTTCCAGCCGCTGTCGCCGCCGAGCGGCGACGCCCGGCTGGCGCGCTGGGTGGCCGAGGTCGAGGACAAGCTGACGCAGCTCATCGACGAGATGCGCTGATTACTCGCCGACCTGCAGGCGGGCGTTCGGCAGTTCGCCGAAGACGTCCGGTGCGTACATCGCCTCGACCCGCGTCGGCGGCAGCGCGAAGTCGCCGGCATTGTTCAGGCGAACGGTGTAGGCGATCTGCGTGCGGCCGCGCGGCAGCATTTCGTAATAGGCCCGCCAGGCGCCGAAGCTGCGCTCGATGAAGCTCGGCCAGCGGCCTTCGCGGGCCTCGCCTTCGCCGCGCGTGGCGATCGCCGAGTCGCGGCCGTCGCCGTCGCCGAGGATGCGCGCGCCGGCCGGCACCGGGTCGCTGATCGCCACCCAGCTCATGTCGTGCTCGGCGTCGATGCTCAGCGTCACCCGCCACAGGTCGCCGCGGCTGAACTTGCCCGGCGTCTTCTGCTGCAGCGGCGTCAGTTGCCGCTGGATGCGGTAGCCGGCGTAACGCGGTGGGCCGTCGGGGATCGCCGCCAACACCTGGACGTTGGCCCAGGGCTTGCCGCTGCCGGCGTGGCCGAGCGCCAGCACGTCGTCCTTGTCGGGTTTGGCCGGCCAGGGCAGGGCGAGCGGCTTGCTGTCGGCACGCTTCCAGTCGAATTCGGCGCTGGCCGGGGCCAGCGTCGCCCGGGTCACGCCGGTCACCGCCTCGCGCTCGAACTTCTGCGCGAAGCGGTCGAGCGTCACCCGCGCCCAGGCGTTGGCCGTGGTCGTCAGCCAGCGGCCGCGCTGCTGGCGTTCGAGCGCGCCCTGCAGCAGGCGCGGCAGGTCGGTCTGCCACTCGGCGTCGTCGAGCATCGCCTCGATCAGGCGGAAGGCGTTGGCGTCGGCGCTGGCCATCATCCACCAGCCGTAATCGGCACGTTCGTTGGCGAAGATCAGCCGGCTGCCGGCGTAGCCGAGGCGGTTGCGCAGTTCCTGGCGGGCGGCGGCGTACTTCGCTTCGCGTTGCGGCAGGTCGGGTAGCGCCTTGAGCACCAGCGTCCAGTCGATCAGCGCCGCGGTCGGCAGCAGCAGCGGGTCGATGTCGAGGGCCGCTGCGGCGCGCTGCGGCTTATCGCCCTGGCGGACCAGTGCCTGCATGGCGTTGAGGCGGCGGTGCAGGCGCACGTCGCCGGCAAAGCCGGGCGCCCATTCGTCGCGCTTCAGGCGGCCGTCGACGAAGGCATTCAGGCCCTGCAGCATGCGCCGGCGGCTGTCTTCCGGCAGCGGGAAGCCGGCCAGCGTGACCACGTCGAGCAGGTAGGCGGTCAGCGTCGGACTGCCGGCCAGGCCGGGGAAGTAGGCGGCCAGGCCGTTGTCGTCGAGGTAGCCGGGCAGGGTGTCGGCGATCTGCTGCCAGCGCGCCGGATCGTGCAGGCCGACGGCGACCGAGGTCTTCTGTTCCAGGCAGGCGTAGGGGTAATCGGCGAAGAAACGCAGCAGGCCGGGCGGCGGCGTCGCCAGCTTGGGCGACAGCGCGACCTCGACGCCGCCCTTGCCAGGCAGCGCGCCGGTCGGTGGCGTCACCGGCAGGCGGATGTCGCCGTCGATACGCTGGAAGCTGGCGTGCTGGACGGTGACCGGCACGGCAGGCGCCACCTGCTGGGTGATGCGCAGCGTGTCGGCGGCCTTGCCGCCGTCTTCGCGCGCGCTGAATTCCCAGGTTTCCGCCGCGATGCCTGCGCCGGCCTGCATCGGCCAGCGTAGTTCGCCGGCGCTTTCCGGTGCCAGCGAGAGCTTTTGCGCGGCCAGGGTTTTGCCCCCGTTCTTGCCGTCGACCGTGAGATTCATTGCCCGGGCGGTGCCGTTGCGCAGCGTCAGCGTCGCCGTGTAGCGGTCGCCCTCGCGAACCAATGGCGGCAGGCCGGAAATGATCTGCAGGTCCTGCTTGCTGCGGATGCTGGTGCTGCCGGTGCCGAACAGCGCACTGCCGGCGCTGGCCACGGCGACCAGCTTGAACTCGCTGAGGGAATCGTTGAGCGGCACGCGCAGCGTCGCCCGGCCGTTGGCGTCGAGCGCCACTTTCGGCTGCCACAGCAGCAGCGTGTCGAACAGCTCGCGGGCCGGCGCCCTGCCACCGCCACCCCCCGGCGGTAGCGCCTTCTTGCCGAAGTGCCGCTTGCCGATGACCATGCCTTGCGCGGTTGCCGTTTCGACCGCGTAGCCGCGCGTCGGCAGCATCGCTTCGAGCAGCTGCCAGCTGTCGTTCGGGCGCAGTTCGAGCAGCGCCTGGTCGACGGCGGCGAAAGCGACCTCGCTGCCGGCCGGCAGCGGCTTGCCGTCGGGCGTGCTGACGCGGATGTTCACGGTCGCGTGTTCGCGCGGCTGATAGTCAGCCTTGTCGCTGCTGACCTCGACCTTGAGCCGGAAGGCTTCGGTACCGACGGCGATCTCGGCGAGGCCGATGCGGTACGAAGGCTTGGCCAGATCGACCATGGCCGTCGGCTGGTCCGGGTTCCACCAGGCGCGGAACCAGGCCAGCGGCTCGCGCCAGCCCCACTGGAACAGGCTGTACCACTTCAGCGGCTCGACCCGGCCACGGACGACCAGCACCGAGACGAAGGCGTTCGGCCCCCATTCGCCGCGTACCGGCAGTTCCACTGTCGGCTTGAAGCGCGACAGCGGCTGGACAAAAGTTTCGAGGATGCCGCCGGCTTCGACCGAGATCAGCGCGGTGGCCTCGCGGAAGGGCGTGCGCACCTGGAAGCGGGCGGTTTCGCCGGCGGCCCAGGCCTTTTTCTCGGGAATCACGTCGATGCGGTCCTGGTTGCCGGCGGCAAACCACAGGTCGCCGCCGCCGGAAACCCAGTAGCTGGTGCCGGCGCGGGCGACATTGCCCTTGACGTCGCGGGTCTCGGCGAGCAGGTAGATGGCGCCGGGGTCGGCAATCGACAGCTCGCACAGCAGCAGGCCGCGGCTGTCGGTTTTGCCGGCGCAAACCTCGCCGAGGTCGCGGTAGTCCTCGGTGTTCTCGTAGGCGTAGAAGCCGCCGACGATGCGTCGGCGGTGACTGCTGTCGATACGGCGCTTGGCGGTGACCTTGACCGCCTGGCCGGCGACCGGCTTGCCGGCGGTGTCGAGGACCACCGCCTGGAGCCGGTTGCCGCTGCTGCTGCCGGCCCAGTCGGCGATCTTGACGCCGATCTCGAAGGCCGCCGGGCGCAGGTCGACGATGCCGCGGATGGTCTGAATCTCGCCGTTCGGATCGGCAAAACTCATCTCGGCGTAGAGTTCGGCCGGGCCACCGGGCTTGGCCGGCAAGGGTACTTCCAGGCGACCGGCGCCGGCGGCGTCGAGCTTGAGCTGCTGTTTGTCGAGGACCAGGCGTTCCTCATCGATGCCGGCATCGAGGGCAAACGCGGCCAGCGCCTTTTCCTCGAAACCGACGTTGAAGCGGTAGTCGGCGTAACGCGCGTGGTGCACCCAGCGCGGGCGCAGTGTCGCCGAAACTTCGACTTCGGCGTTCTTCGCCGCGCCGCCGTTGAGGAAGGACAGGCCGAGCGCCAGCGGCACCTTGTCGACCGCGATCTGGCGCGCCGGCACGCCCTGGACGCTGCCGGTGAACACCGGCAGGCGGAAGTCGGCGACGCGGAACTCACTGCTGTAGATCTCGCCGTCGGCGCCGCCCTGGAGGACGATCTGCCAGGTGCCGAGCTTGGCCGATTCCGGGACTTTCCAGGCGTTGACCGCGCTCGCCTGGGCATCCCAGCTCAGCGGCTGGGTGAATTCGGTGCCGCTCTCGCTATGGCGCAGGACCAGTTTGTTCGGCAGCTTGTCCGCGGCCGGCAGCGAGAAACCGCGGCTGTCGCGGCTGCGCGCCAGGTGCTTGACCGACAGCGTCTCGCCGGGGCGGAACAGGCTGCGGTCGAGGATGCCGTGGATACGCAACGGGCTGTTGTCGCCCCAGCTATAGACGCCGAAGCGCCACGGCTCGATGCCTTCGTTCCAGTCCGAGCGCACGAAGCTGAAATCGCCGCCGCTGCGGGCGCTGGCGAACAGGAAACGGTCGCCGTCGCAGTACGGATTGTCGAGCGCCTGGTCGATCTTCGCCCGGCCGAGCGCGTCGGTCTTGCCCTGCCACAATTGCTTGCCGGCGCAGGTCGACACGCGGACCTCGGCGTCGACCACCGGCTTGCCGGTATCGAGCGCGGTGACCCAGACCAGCGCGTTGTCCTGGCCGACCTTGAGATGCACGGCGAGGTTGGTGACCAGCACCGCGCTGCGCACGTACATCGGCTTGGGTGTCGCCAGCAGCGCGTTGCCGAGCAGCCGGCTCTCGATCTCGACGATGTGGTAGCCGGGCTTGGTCAGCGGGATGCCGATCACCTCGAACTCCGCGCTGCCGCCGGGTTTCGGCAGTTCCTGCCGGGTAACGCCGGGGCGCTGAGCGAGGAAAGAGAGTTCGCGGGCGTAGTAGGGGTCGTAGCGCTCCTCGGGTTTGCCGTCGACCACCACCTTGTACTTGTTGCTCTGCTGTTCGAACTTGGCCAGTGCGCGCATGGCGGCGATCACGTCGGCGTCCTCGGTGAGCCGCTGCTCGCTGAAGCGGTGGCTGCCGGGCAGCGCCAGGCCGGCGGTCCTGAGGCTGGCTTCGACGTTGCGCAGCGTCACCGGCAACAGCCCGCCCTGCTTCAGTTCGACGATGCCGAAATCGCCGGGAAACTTGGCCAGCGGCGGTAGCGCGCCGGTGCGTACGGTCAGCGGGAACTTGTCGGTGTTGGCGAGCGGTCGGCCGGCCTCGTCCTTCACGCCGGCCGGCAGTTCGAGCTTGAGTTCCGTGTTTTGCGGCAAGGGGCCGGGGAAGGCGATGCTGTCGAACACCGCTTGCGGATTCTCGCGGTCCAGCGGCTGTGGCCGGCGCGGGCCGTCGGCGGAGCTCAGGCGGATCTTGTCGAAAAACTTCACGTCGACCGGCGCGCTGAAGTTGAGCCGGATCGCCGACAGCGGGGAACACGGTGCGCCGGCCTTTTCGCGTTCGCACGACAGGCTGGCGGTGAATGGCTCGCGCACCGGGTAGACGAAGCTTTGTTCCTTGTCGGCCGGGGTGCCGTTGGCCGCCTTGATGCCTTTGCCCCAGACCAGTTTCATCTTGCGCCCGGCGGGCAGGTTTTCGCTGCAGGCGACGACGATGGCGTGGTCCGGCATGTTGGCCTGCCTGAGTACCTCCTGGCGAATGGTGGCGGCCACCGGCCGGGCCGGGATGCGCTGGCCGACGCCGTCGGCTTCGCACCACAGTCGGTCGTTGAGCGAGGCCGGATCGAGCGGGCCGCCGCCGTCGATGACGAAGGCCTGGTCTTCCTCGATCAGCGCGCCGGCACTCGGCCGGATGCGCCAGGGGCGCGGTGCGGCGCCGGTGAATTCGAAGCGGCGTTTGCCGCTCAGGGTTTCGCCCTGCAGGGTGCTCAAGCCGTCGCGCAGCGTGAACACACAGCGCTCGCCGGCTTGCAGCGGGCGTTGCGGGCGCCAGGTCCAGGTCCGCTCGCCGCTCCAGCGTCCATCCCCGGTAATGCCGGCGCAATCGATGGCGAACGGCGCGGCGGCGGTGTCGTCGCCCAGTTTGACCATGGGCTGGCTGAATTGCGCCGAGACCTGGGCGACATGGCCGACCTGGCCCTGCGGCTGGAATTGGCGAACATCGGCAGCGTGGCCGGCCGATGCGAGCAGGAGCAGGGCAAGTAGCGAAAGTGGGCGGCGCATGTCAGGAGAATTGTGCGGGAATGCTCAGGGTGAATCGACTGCCCTGGCCGGGGGTGCTATCGACCGTCAGGCTGCCGCCCATGGCTTCGGCCAGGCGGCGGCTGATGCTCAGGCCGAGGCCGGTGCCGCCGAACTCGCGGGTGTGCGAGCCGTCGGCCTGGGTGAAGGCTTCGAAAATCTGTTGCTGCTTGTCGGCGGCGATGCCGATGCCGGTATCGCTGACCACGATGCGCAGGCAGCCGTCGCTGACGTCGGCATCGACGGTGATTTCTCCGGCGCGGGTGAATTTGACGGCGTTGCTGAGCAGGTTGGTCAGGATCTGGCGCAGGCGTAGCGGGTCGCCAAACAATCCTTCGGGCAGCGGAGCATGCGGCAATTCGTGCAGGCGCACGCCCTTGGCTACGGCAGCGGGGGCGAACAGCGCGCTCAGGTCGTGGATCAGGCTGTTGACGTCAAGCGGCAGGTGTTCGAGTTGCAGGTTATGCGATTCGATTTTCGAGTAGTCGAGAATCTGGTTGAGGATGTCCAGCAGCGAAACTGCCGAATCCCGCACGATGCCGAGCTGGCGGCGTTGCCGCTCATCGAGCGGGGAGCGCAGCAGGACTTCGGTCATGCCGAGTACGCCGTTCATCGGGGTGCGCAGTTCGTGACTGACCGTGGCCAGGAAGGTGGTCTTCGCCAGCGAGGCGGCCTCCGCGCGTTCCTTGGCGAGCAGCAGCTGACTTTCGTATTCCTTGCGCTCTGTGATGTCGACGGTGACGCCGACGTAGTGCTTGAGCCGGCCGTGGTCGTCGAGCACGGCGTTGATATTGACGATGCCGTGAAAGAGTGTGCCGTCCTTGCGCCGGTTGATGATTTCGCCATCCCAGTGGCCGACGGTCTGGATGCTATCCCACATGTGCCGGTAAAACGACTCGTCGTGGCGGCCGGAAGCGAGCAGGCGCGGGTTGCGGCCCAGCACCTCGCTGGCGGTATAGCCGGTGATGCGCTCGAAAGCCGGGTTGACGGCGATGATGTCGCCCTGGGGGGTGGTCAGGAAAACGCCATTGTTGGTCGCGGCAAAGACGCTTTCCGCCAGCTTGCGTTGGTTGGACAGTTCGTCTTCACGTTCTTCCAGCCGGCGCTGGCGCAGCCAGACCAGGAAGGCTGCGGCGCTCAGCGCGAACAGGATCGGCAGCACCACCAGCGAGA
This sequence comes from uncultured Azonexus sp., assembly GCF_937982035.1. Lineage (NCBI taxonomy): Bacteria > Pseudomonadati > Pseudomonadota > Betaproteobacteria > Rhodocyclales > Azonexaceae > Azonexus > uncultured Azonexus sp. Next base: position 104,343 of record NZ_CALJNI010000006.1, on the reverse strand, counting down.
TGCGCCGGGCCTCGTCGCGCCAGCGTTCGAGGATGGTGTTCTGCGACAGATGCACGGCGACCAGCGCCGGGAAACGGCTCGATACCCGGTAGGCGCTGAGTACCGGATTGCCGCCGGGCAGGATTTGCCGGAGCGCCCCGCTTTCCTGGCGGGCCAGCCATTCCGTCACCTGGCCGGCGGCGCCGGCGTGGCCGGGCAGGTCCAGCGGATTTGACGAAAGCAGCAGCAGGCCGTCGTGACGCAGTATCTGGACATGACCCTCTTCACCGGGCAGCAGCTGGCTGAAATGCAGGGTGAAATATTCAGGATTCAGCGCAGCGACGATCCAGTGGCGGTGCTCGCCGTTGTCGATCCGGCGCAGCACCGGGACGAAGGCCGGGCCATTGTTGCGGGTGTCGTCGGCCAGCGCCGTTTCCGCAATGCCATCGGCGAGGTCGCGCCCGAGCCACAGGCTGCCGATATGCATCGTTGGCGAGTCGTCGCCGATGATCGGAAAGAAACCGCGCAGTGCGACCTTGCCGCCGACATTGCCGGGGCTGGTGCTGGCCAGTACCAGCCCCTCTTCGTCGATCAGCGACAAGGAGCGCAGATAGGGGGTCTTGCGCAGCGCATCGTTCATCTGCTCGCTGAAGCGCGTGCCGACGCTGTCCGTACTCTGACCGGGCGCCAGACCGACTGCAGCCAATTCGATCATTTCGAAGGTCTGGGTAAGGTGCTTCTCGAAACTGCGGGCGTGGGTGACGGCGGCTTCGATGCCGTTGTCGAGTGCCGCCGTGCGCAGCCGCCATAGGGTGAAGGCGTAGGCGCCCAGCCAGCCGACGATGAGCAGGCTGAGAACGACGAACAGTGCGCTGCGGCGATGAATCGACATGCTTGCGCTCCGGCGGGTCAGCGAAAGACGATGGGCTCCAGTCGGTGGCGAACTGCGTTGGTCATCAGCCGGCCATCCATTTTCATGGCTTGCAGTTCGCGTTCGACATAGCTGTGGAAGGCATCGTCTCCGGGGGCCATGGCCCAGGCATACGGGGTGGTGTGGAACTTGCCCGGCGGAGCGACCAGCCTGGCCCAGTCGCTGTTGTCGAGCATCCGCCGGCTGTAGGGGTAGTCGGTCATGAAGACGTCGGCGCGGCCGCTCTGGACTTCGTATTCCCGGGCATGCGGGGTCTCGAGGACACGCAGTTCGGCATGGCGCAGTTTTTCCTTCATCACCCCCTCGTGCAGCGTGCCCCGGGCCACGGCAACGACGATGCCGGGACGGTCGATGTCTTCCCAGGCGTTGATGCGCGGATTGCTCCGCGTGGTGATCGCGTAAATGTCGCTGAGCAGGTAGGGCTGGGTGAAGCGCAGGCGCTCCTGGCGGGCCGGCGTGATGCCGATGGCGAACATGGCGATGTCGCAGCGGTCGCTTTCGAGATCGTCGATCAGCGTGGCGAAGGAACTGTTGACGAACTGCGTGCGCACGCCAAGCCGGCGCGCCAGGTCGTTGGCGTTGTCGATGTCGATGCCGCTCGGGCGACCGGTTTTGGGGTTGCGGAAGGAAATGCCGTAGTAATCCGGCCAGATGCAGACCCGCAGGGTGCCGCGCTCGACGATGCGTTCCAGCCGTCCCTGCGCCATGGCCTGGAGCGGCAGCAGCAGACTGATGAGCAACAGGGCGGAAAAACAACTTCTGCGGTGCATGTGGCGAATCCGGAAAATTATGCGGATCAGTTTAACCGCATATCGCCCTGTCGTCATGCTCCTGGCAACAAGGTCTAGCCGGTTTCGGCCAGGCGCGCGGCCTGGATCATCTCGTCAGGCGCGCCGATCCGCTCGAGCAGGTGGCTGTGGCCGATGTGCAGCAGTTCCTCGACGGCCCGGAAATCGTCGGGCAGGGCGGCGTCATTCCAGCCGTTGGCGGTGTGGCGCGCCAGGTCGACAGCGAGATTGACGTTGCGCACGTTGAGGGTTTCGGCATCGGCGGGATCGAGCAGCGAAAGCAGGAGTTCCGGCAGCCCCCAGAGTTCGACCAGCTCGCGCATGATGTCGGCCAGCGGCGCGCCGAAAACCTCTTCCTGGACGGTGCGGGTGCGCAAGCCAGGATTGGCGGTGAGGCGCTCGCGGGCGCGGATGGCCAGTGCCGGGGCAAAGCAGTGCATCAGGATTTCGACAAAATCGTGCAGCAACGCGGCCAGGGCGATTTCCTCGAAACGGGTGTTCTGCCGCAGCAGCGCCCAGTCGCGGGCCCACAGCGAGGCCTGGCGGGAGCGGGCGATGACCTTGAGCAGGCCGAGCATGGCCTTGGGGTGCCCCTTGAGCTGATGCTCGATGATCGGCAGTTCCTGGCAGCTGTCGAAGAATTTCATCGTACCGATCATCACCAGCGAGCGCTCGATGGTGGTGATTTCGGCGTTCTGGCTCTTCGGCCGGTGTTCCTTCATGTAGCGGAACACGCGCAGCGTCATCAGCGGGTCGTGCATGACGATGTTGGCCAGCGTGCGCGTGTTGATGGTTTCAGCCGCATCGCGCAGCTCCGCCAGGCGGTTGGCCGTCAGCCGCAGGATCGGCAATTCAACTTCCTTGAAATGTTCGACCCAGGCGTTGGTGCCGGGGAAGGGGAAGTCGATCATCAGGGTCATGCTGGCGCTCCTTCGCGGTCCGGATCAGCGGTTGAGCAGTTTTTTCAGGAAATTCTCGACATAAGCCGGCCGCACGGGCTTGACGATGTAGCCGCGGGCGCCGAGCCCGGCTGCCTGCTGGACCAGTTCGCGCGAAGTGTCGCCGGTGACCATGACGACGGCGGTTGCCGGGCTGACTTCGCGGATTTTCGGCAGCGCATCCAGTCCGGACATCAGCGGCATGTTGACGTCGAGGAACAGGACCTGCGGTTGATGTACCTGGGCGGCACGAACGGCTTCCTCGCCGTTGCCGGCCTGGGCGACGATGTTCATGCCGAGTTCGGTGAGGACGCCCTTGAGCAGCAGGCGGATCGAGCTGTTGTCATCGACGATGACCGCCGTCGGCCGCCCGCCCGTCCGGCGGGCACCGGGCGATGTCGGCCCGGCGTTCGCCGGCGGCGGCACATCGGCCCGTTCGGCCTGCTGGCGCACTTCGCATACCTGGCGCAGTTCGTCGAGAATCTGTTTCTGGCCGAAGGGCTTGCGCAGAAAACCTGAGGCGCCGTTGTCCGCCGCCCGTTTATCGATGTCGGCGTCTTCCGACCCGGTCATGAAAACGACGTCGATCTCGGGGAAAGTGCTGTTGACGTCCTTGAGCAGTTCCAGCCCGTCGCGCCCGGGCAACTGGTAATCCAGGCAGACGATGGTCGGTTTCAGGCGGCGGATCTCATCCAGCAGCGTATTGCCGTTTTCCAGTTGTCCGGCGATGGTGTAGCCCTGGCTGCCGAGCAGGGTGGCGAGCAGGGTACGCATCGAGGCATTGTCTTCGACGATCAGGACTCTCATTTTTTCCGGTGCTGTTTTCGGTTGTCACAATGTCGCGGAAAGGCCGCGCCTACCTATGTTAACCGCGAAATCGACGGAATGGGCGGGCAGAATGCACAATGCCCCGGTGACGGGGCATTGTGCATGGGGTGGGGAGCGGATCGGTCAGAGGATCATGCCGGCGCCGACCGTGTTGTTGTTGCTCTCATCGATGACGATGAACGCCCCGGTGCCGCGATTTTCCGCGTACGGATCGACGAACAGCGGTTGCGCCAGCTTGAAGGTGACTTCGGCGATGTCGTTCATCGCCAGCTTGTCGGCCGCGACCTTGTCCAGCGTGTTGACGTCGAGGCGGTGGTCGATGGCGGTCAGCTTGGCCTTGGAATCGCGCGTCGTGTGGCGGATCAGGTAGGTGCGGGCGCGGTCGAGCGGGGCTTCGGCCAGCCAGCAGACGGTGGCGCGGATTTCCTTGACGGCGGCCGGGGCTTCGGCGGACTTGACGATCATGTCGCCGCGCGAGCAGTCGATTTCGTCGGCGAGCAGGATCGTCACCGATTGCTCGGTGAAGGCTTCGCCGATGTCGACGCCGCCGATCTGTACCGCCTTGACCGTCGATTCGAGGCCGTTGGGCAGCACTGTGACCTGGTCGCCGACCTTGATCGAGCCGGATTCGACGCGGCCCATGAAACCGCGGTAGTCGTGCAGTTCGGGGTTGGCCGAATCCTGCGGGCGGCAGACGTACTGGACCGGGAAACGGAAGGGTTCGGCGTGCTCGGTATGCGCGGCCGGCGCGGCTTCGAGGATTTCCATCAGGGTCGGACCGTCGTACCAGTCGAGGTTGTCGCCGCGGTCGACGATCATGTCGCCGTTGAGCGCCGACAACGGGATGAAGCGGATGTCTTCGATGCCGACCTTGGCGGCGAATTCCAGATAATCGGCCTTGATCTTCTCGTAGGTTTCCTGCGAATAGTCGACCAGGTCCATCTTGTTGATGGCGACGACCAGGTGCGGGATGCCGACCAGCGCAGCCAGCTTGGAATGGCGGCGGGTCTGGGTCAGCACGCCCTTGCGCGCGTCGATCAGGATGATGGCCAGGTTGGCGGTGGACGCGGCGGTGACCATGTTGCGGGTGTACTGCTCGTGGCCCGGCGCGTCGGCGATGATGTACTTGCGCGTGCCGGTGCTGAAATAGCGGTAGGCGACGTCGATGGTGATGCCTTGTTCGCGCTCGGCCTGCAGGCCGTCGGTGAGCAGCGACAGGTCGACCGCGCCGAGGCCGCGCTTCTGCGAGGTCTTCTCGATGGCGTTCAGGGTATCGGCGAGGATGGTCTTGGTGTCGAACAGCAGGCGCCCGATCAGGGTGCTCTTGCCGTCGTCGACGCTGCCGCAGGTGAGGAAGCGGAGGAGGCCGTGGTCTTCGATGGTGTGGATTGTCATGGATGGTGTTCCTAAAGCGGTTGCAGACCGGGCGAAATGTTTACGTAGCAGGCGAGGACTGTCTGAGTGAGCGTAGCGAGCGAGTTCCGCAGCCAGCGGAGGAAATATTTCGCCCGGTCTCCGGGGGCATCAGAAGTAGCCTTCCTTCTTGCGTTGTTCCATGGAGGCTTCGCTGGTCTGGTCGTCCAGACGCGTGGCGCCGCGCTCGGTGATGGTGGTGGTGGCGGTTTCGACGACGATCTTTTCAACCGTGTCGGCATCCGATTCGACCGGTGCCGTGCAGGAAATGTCACCGACAGTGCGGAAACGCACCAGCTTCTCAACGATTTCCTCACCGGCCTTCGGCAGGTTGGTCAGCTCGCCGGAAACCAGCGGCACATTGACCGGCACGATGGCGCCCTGGCGGATGACCACCGGGCGGGTGTGGGCGAAGTAGATCGACGGCAGTTCGAGCTTTTCGCGCTCGATGTATTGCCAGACATCCATTTCCGTCCAGTTCGAGATCGGGAAGGCGCGGATGTTCTCGCCCTTGTGGCTGCGGGCGTTGTAGAGGTTCCACAGTTCCGGGCGCTGGTTCTTCGGGTCCCATTGGCCGAACTCGTCGCGGAAGCTCATGATGCGTTCCTTGGCGCGGGCCTTTTCCTCGTCGCGGCGGGCGCCGCCGATGCAGGCGTCGAAGCCGAATTCCTCGATGGCTTCGAGCAGCGTCACCGACTGGTGCTTGTTGCGCGATTCGCCTTCGTGCTTGAGGACGACCGTGCCGCGCTTCATCGAATCCTCGACGGAACGGACGATAAGCCGCTCGCCCAGTTCGGCGGCGCGCTTGTCGCGGAACTCGACCACTTCCTTGTAGTTGTGGCCGGTATCGATGTGCATCAGCGGGAAGGGGAACTTGCCCGGGCGGAAGGCTTTCTCAGCGATGCGCAGCATGCAGATCGAGTCCTTGCCGCCGGAGAAGAGCAGCACCGGGTTGGCGCACTGGCCGGCCACTTCGCGCATGATGTGGATGGCTTCGGCTTCGAGCCAGTCGAGGTGGGAGAGTGTCTTGCGTTGGGTCATTGCTGGGTAATCCGCAGGGATTGTTGAATGGAGCGGATTGTAGCAAGGGCTTAATATTCAATTAAGAACATGAGTGCATCTTGTTATTCGTTTTTTGAATAAATATCCGGTAAAGAAATTGCGACAAAATCGCTCATCCCGTTGTGATAGATTCGGGCTATGACAACGATCAGCACACTGTTCCTGCTGGCCGGCCTGTTGCTGTTCATCAGCGTGCTGGCCAGCACCATTTCCGCGCGTCTCGGCCTGCCGCTGCTGCTGCTTTTTCTCGGTGTCGGCATGTTGGCCGGGGAGGATGGCATTGGCGGCATCGTCTTTGACGATTTCAAGACCGCCAACCTGATTGCCCAGCTGGCGCTGGCGGTGATCCTGCTCGACGGTGGCCTGCGCACCGATTCCGGCAGTTTCCGCGTCGCCCTGAAGCCGGCGGCGGTGCTGGCCACCTGGGGGGTGGTCGGGACAGTCGGGCTGCTCGGCCTTTTTGCCACCTGGCTGCTCGATGTCGATTGGCGGCTGGGTCTGCTGCTCGCGGCCATCGTCGGCTCGACCGACGCGGCGGCGGTGTTCGCGCTGTTGCGCAACAGCGGTGTGCGGCTCAACGAGCGGGTCAAGAGCACGCTGGAAATCGAATCGGGTTCGAACGACCCGATGGCCATCCTGCTGGTCGTGGTGATGATCGAGGTGCTGTTGCACCCGGAGCGTTCCGGGGTGTCCAGTTTTGCCTGGATGCTGCTCAAGCAGGCCGGGATCGGCTTGTTGTTCGGTGTCGTCGGCGGCAAGGTGATGGCCTTGCTGCTGCGCCGCCTGAACCTAGCCGAAGGCCTTTATGCGCTACTCATCCTGTCCGGCGGTCTGCTGATCGTCGGCGCCGCCAATCTGCTTGACGGCAGCGGCCTGCTGGCGGTGTATGTGGCCGGGGTCATCGTTGGCAACCGGAAAAGCCATGCCACGGAGCATGTGCTGCGGGTCATGGACGGCCTCGCCTGGCTGGCCCAGGCCGGCATGTTCGTGGTCCTGGGGCTGCTGGTGACGCCAACCCATCTGGCTGAATATACCTGGCATGCGCTGTTGCTGGCGCTGTTCCTGATGTTCGTCGCCCGTCCGCTGGCAGTGGCCATCGGGCTCTATCCTTTCCGTTACACGCGCAACGAAATCGCCTTTGTCAGCTGGGTCGGCCTGCGCGGGGCGGTGCCGGTCGTGCTGGCGATCATGCCGGTAGTGATGGGCGTGCCGGATTCGCAGTTGCTGTTCGACGTGGCTTTCTCGGTTGTCCTGTTGTCCCTGCTGGTCCAGGGAGCGACCATTCCGGCAGCGGCGCGGCTGCTCAAGGTCGAACTGCCGCCGGCCGACGAGCCGCGCGACCGGGTCGAGGTCTGGCTGGGCGAGGAGGCGGCCCTGCCGATGTTCGAATTCCGCGCCAGCCTCGGTTCGGCCGCCGAGGGGCGGCACCCGGATGAACTGGCGGCTGAATTCATCCACGACGAGGTGCGCTGCATCGCGGTCGTGCGCAAGGGACGGTTGCTCGACATCAAGGGCGATTTCCGCCTGCGGCCTGGCGATTCGGCCTGGTTCATCGCGCCGGAAGCGCTGGCCGAGCGGCTGGCGCGCATCTTCGGCGTGGCGATGCAGGACATCGGGCGCAATACGCGTTACTTCGGCGAGTTTGCCGTGGCGCCGGATTGCACGGCCGGCGACCTGGCGCTGGCCTACGGTTTCGCTTTTGACGAAGAAGAAAACCCGCGTCGCCTCGACGATGTGTTCATTGCACGCCTCGGCCACCCGGCGGTCGTCGGCGATCGCGTCCAAGTCGGCAATTTCGTCCTCATCGTCCGCGAGATGGGGCCGGCCGGCAAGATCGCCAGCATCGGCCTGAAGTGTCCGCTGCTATCCGGGGATGCCGCCTGAGTCAGGACTGGGGCGGTTCGTTCCTGGCCATCCAGGCGAACAGCGACGAGCGCATCACTTCCTCGACGCTCATGTTGATGGGGGTGACCCAGGCGCGCGGTACGAATACCGTATAGCCGCCGATCATGTAACCCATCGGCAGATAGACGGCGACGCGGTCTCCCGGCATGAATCCGTGCGGCAGGGTCGACAGGTTCTGGCGCGTGACCAGGCCGACGATTTCCAGTTCCTGTCCGGGCATGCGCAGGATGACGACCTGTTGCGCGACCTGGGCGCTGTTGGGCGTGAAGTAGTCGGCAAAATTCTTCAGCGATGAGTAGATGCTCTTGACCACCGGCAGGTTGGTGAAGGGCAGTTCGACGAAGGACAGCAGACGGCGCACCCGCGGCTGCGAAATCAGGAAGCCGAGCAGGACGATGATGCCGATACCGATCACCAGGCCCAGGCCGGGCAGGTAGAAATCGCCGAGCAGGGGGCGCAGCCACCACATGGCGAACTCTTCAGTGCCGGTCAGGAACAGGTAGAGCAGGTAGATGGTGACGCCCAGCGGCAGGGCTGCGAGCAGGCCGCGGATGAAATACTGGGAGAGTAGCTTCATTGTGGTGGCTTAGAGGCTGACCAGCACGTCGCGGTTCGACTCGCGCAGTACATTGAGGGTGGTGCTGCCGAGCAGGAAATCCTCGATCGGGCCGAGGCCGTGCTTGCCGACGACGATCAGGTCGCAGTCCTGGGCTTCGGCTTCATCGATGATCAGGCGGGCGATATCGCCGTGCCGTGTCAGTTGCACGGTGTCGGCGGGCAGGCTTTCGCGGGCGACCAGTTCGTGAAGTTTGGTCAAGCCTTCGCGTTCTGCATCCTTGCGGTAGCGATCGATCAATTCGCTGGCAATGCTGGCGTGTTCCATTTTGCCCTCGAACGGCGTTTCAACCGCGTGCAGCAGCACGATTCCGGCGTCCGGCAACAATTCGCGGGTCAGGCGCAGCGCCGCCAGAGCGGGCGGGAAGAAATCGGTGGCGACCAGGACGCGGCGGTAATTGCCGGATACTGCCTGCTTGACGACCAATACCGGGCAGGGGCTGCGGCGGATCAGACGGGCGGCGGTGCTGCCCAGGCGCAGCGCATTGAAGAAACCCTGGCCATGGGCGCCGACGACCAGCAGTCTGGCCGCCAGTTCGCGCGCATTCCCGGCCAGTGCGTCGACCGGCTTGCCGTGCAGGACGGCGCAGTGGCTAGCCGGGTCGGTGCCCGGGCTGGCGATCGCCAGCAATTCCGCCAATTGCTGGCGGACCGTGGCTTCGTGTTGCTCGTCCAGTTCCTGCGGTGCCCGGCCGAGCAGTGCCTGCAGGCTCTCCAGCAGGCCGGGATGGATGACATGGGCCAGGTGCAGCGGCCAGCCGTGGGCAGCGGCCAGCGCACCGGCGCGGGCGACAGCGGCACCGGCGTGCTCGGAAAGATCGGTGGCGGCAAGGATGCTTGGATTCATCAGCGATTTTCTCCTGGGCGGATCAGTGCGGCGAAGTGTTCGACGGTGTAATCGACCGCGTCGCGCATCGGGTAGAGAACGGTCGGCGCGCCGGCCTGCTTCATGCGCATGCCGTGTTCGTCGTCACGGGCGACGAAGGCGACTTCGCCGCGGAAGCGGCGTTCCTTCAGGGCGTTCAGGAAGGCGACGTTGGAATCGACATCGGGCAGCGTGCTGACGATCCACTTGGCGCTTTCCAGCGGCAGTTCCTCGAGGAAGCCGGACTCCTGGCCGTCGCCGTAATGCACCGGGATGCCGCTGGCCCGCATTTCGGCGACGCGTTCCGGGTCGAAGTCGATCCCCAGCACCCGGATTTCCTCCTCGTGCAGCAGCCGCGCCAGACGTCCGCCGTAGCGGCCGAGGCCGAAGACGATGATCTCCGGCTTGTCGTCAGCGTGGGCGTCGGTCTCCACCGCCTGCTCGCGGAAGGGATTCTTGCGTTCGAACCAGCCGAGGAAAGGCGCGAGTTTCTGGTAGAGCTGGTGCGAGTACAGGATCATGTAGGTGGACATGGCGATGGTCACCAGGCCGACCAGGGTGGTCAGGCCGAGCGCATCGACGCCGACGTGGCCGAGCGAGATGCCCATGGCGACGAAGACGATGGAAAATTCGCTGATCTGGGCGACGGTCAGGCCGGCGAGGAAGCCGGTGCGCTTGCGGTAGCCCATGAAACCCATGATCGCCATGACGATCAGCGGGTTGCCGATGAGCACGAACAGCGAGAGCACGATTGCCGGCATCAGTTCGCCGCCGAGCGTCGAGAAATCGAGCTTCGAGCCGAGGTCGATGAAGAAGAACAGCAGCAGGAAGTCGCGGATGCCCGACAGGCGGGCGTTGATGGCGTCGCGGTAAGCGGTTGAGGCAAGTGAGAAGCCGGCCAGGAAGGCGCCGGCTTCCTTGGAGAAACCGGCCCATTCGCCGAGCGCGGCGAGCCCGGTGCCCCAGGCGATGGCGAAGATCAGCAGCAGTTCCTGCGAATGCGCCATGGCCTTGACCAGAGAGGGCAGGATCCAGCGCATCAGGACATACAGTGCGGCGCCGGCGAGCAGGATGCGCCAGGACAGCGAGACGATGACCTCGACCAGACCGGCCTCGTCGCTGCCGCGCAGGGCGCTCATCGCCATCATCGCCAGGACCACGGCGAGATCCTGGACGATCAGGAAACCGACGGCGATGCGGCCATGCAGCGAATCGAGTTCGCGCTTGTCCGAGAGCAGCTTGACGATGATGATGGTGCTCGAGAAGGTCAGCGCGATGGCAACGTAGAGCGCCTCCATGACGCCCTTGCCGAGCAGCAGGATGAGGGCGAAACCGCCGACGATGGTGAACGCCAGCTGGCCGAGGCCGGTGGCCAGGGCAACCGGGCCGATATGGCGGACGTGGTGCAGGTCGAGCTTGAGGCCGACCAGGAAAAGCAGCACGGTGATGCCGACGTGGGCGAGCAGGTCGATCTGCTCATGCGCGGCGACCAGGCCGAAGACCGCCGGGCTGGCGATGATGCCGACGACAATGTAGGCGATGATCACCGGCTGGCGCAGACGCACCGAGATAGCCCCGGCAATCGCCGAGATGATCAGGAGCAGTGAAAATTCGCTGAAGGCACTCATGTCGTTTTCCTGGAAGGCGCCGGAACCAAGCTGGCACAAGGCAGAAGCGTGCAAGGCATGGGTGCGAGCTTACCAGAGAAAGCTTGCCGGCGATTTTTTACGACATTTTTACGCGCAACTTGCCAGAATGCGCGCACCGTCTTCCCCATGCAGCATGCCGAGGTATCCGGATGCCCCGCGTCAAATCAACTGTCGAGCGCCTTTCCCCCGGCCAGAAAATGGTCCTGAGCGCGCTCGCCTGCGTGCTGGTGGCCATCGTCGCCGCGCCGCTGCGCGAGGTGCTCGACCTGGCCAACATGGTCATGCTGTTCCTGCTCACGGTACTGGTCGTCGCCGTCAGCCTGGGCCGCAATCCGGCCATCCTGGCGTCGGTGCTCGGCGTGCTGCTGTTCGATGTGTTTTTCGTGCCGCCGCATTTCTCGCTGGCGGTCAGCAACCTGCAGTACCTGATCACCTTCGCCGTCATGCTGGCCACCGCGCTGATCACCGGGCACCTGACGGCCACGCTGAAGGAGCAGGCGGCGGAAGCCGAGCGGCGGGAGCGGCGGACGCACGCCCTGTACGAAATCGCCAGCAAGCTGGCCGGGGCACTCAACGAAGCGCAGGTCAGGGAGATTGTCGCCCCCTTCGTGACCGCCGAACTCTCGGGCCGGTGCGCACTGTGGCTGGCCGAACGCAATCATTCCGGCGCCGGTGCGGTCGAGGGATTTTCGCCGGTCCTCGCCGGCCAGGTCATGGCCTCGGGCCTGCGCCGTGTCGACCACGCTGCCAGGCATGCCCTCTATCTGCCGTTGAAGGCGCCGATGCGGGTACGCGGGGTCTTGCTCGTGCAGACGCCCGACCGTTTGCCTGAAGCCGATCTGGCCTTTGTCGAAGCCCTGGCGTCGCTGGTGGCGATTGCCGTCGAACGCTTGCATTACGTCGAGGTGGCGCAGCGCAGCGAGGTCGACATGGCGACCGAGCGTTTGCGCAGTTCCATCCTGTCGGCCCTGTCGCACGACCTGCGCACGCCGCTGACGGTCCTGATCGGGCTGGCCGATTCGATTTCCCTGGCCGCCCCGGAACTTCCGGCAATCGCCCAGGAAAAGCTCGACGAGTTGCGCGAGCAGACCCGGCGGCTGGCCGGCCTGGTCGGCAACCTGCTGGAAATGGCCCGCCTGAACGCCGGTTCGGTGACCCTGCGCCAGGAATGGCAGTCGCTGGAGGAAGTCGTCGGCAGCAGTCTCAAGCTGGTCGGCGATGCGCTCGGGCGCCATCGCTTGCGCGTCGAATTGCCGCGCGATCTGCCCTTGCTGCGTTTCGACGCGGTGCTGATCGAGCGGGTGCTGTGCAATCTGCTGGAAAATGCCGCCAAATACTCGCCGGCCGACGGTGAAATCCGTGTTTCGGCGCAGGTCGCCGGCGATTTCGTCGAACTCTCGGTCAGCGACCAGGGGCCGGGTTTTCCCGAACCGCTGAGTGGCGACCTGTTCGACATGTTCGTGCGCGGCAACGGTGAATCGACGACGCCGGGCGCCGGGCTGGGCCTGGCCATCTGCCGGGCGATTGTCGATGCCCACGGCGGTCGCCTGCGGGTCGCCAACCGTCCCGATGGCGGCGCCGGCGTCCAGGTCAGCCTGCCCCGCGGCGAGCCGCCGCTGATCGAGCCGGAGGTCGCATGAGCGAGGAAAGACCGCAGGTCCTGGTCGTCGAGGACGAAGTGAATATTCGCCAGTTCGTGCGTCTGGCGCTGGAAGCCGAGGGCTGTGCGGTGATCGAGGCAGGGCGCCTGGCCGATGGCCTGCGTCGCGCCGGCGAAGGCCCGGTCGATCTGGTCGTGCTCGATCTGGGCCTGCCCGACGGCGACGGGATCGAGTTCATCCGCAGTTATCGCGGCTGGTCCGAGGGCGCTGTCCTGATCCTCTCGGCCCGCGTCGAGGAAAGACAGAAGATCGATGCCCTCGATGCCGGCGCCGACGATTACCTGACCAAGCCCTTCGGCGTCGGCGAGTTGCGTGCCCGGGTCCGGGCCCTGTTGCGCCGTCGTCAGCGCAACGCCGGCGAAGCTTCGCCGGTGTTCTGCTTTGGCGAGATCAGGGTCGATCTGGCCCGGCGCCTGGTGACCCGTGGTGGGGCGGAAGTTCACCTGACACCGATCGAATTCCGCCTGCTGACGATGATGATCGCTCATCCCGGGCAGGTGTTGACGCAGCGCAAGCTGCTGGCCGAGATCTGGGGGCCGTCCTACGTCGAGAGCAGCCACTACCTGCGCGTCTATGTCGGTCACCTGCGCCAGAAGCTCGAGGACGACCCGGCGCAGCCGCGGCATTTCCTGACCGAGACCGGCATCGGTTACCGCTTCCAGCCTGGCCCATGACGCGTTTTGCTCCCGTCCTGAGGGCGCTGGGCATGATCACCATGCTCTTCGCACTGACCCTGCTGGCGCCGCTGATCCTCTCGTATGTCGTCGACGACGGGGCGCAGGCGGTCTACGACGAGGTGTTCGCGCTGACGCTGCTGTGCGGTTTCTACCTGTGGTATCGCTATCGCGATGCGCGTCGCGAAATGAATGTGCGCGACGGTTTCCTGATGGTCGTGCTGGTGTGGACCGTGCTGCCGGCGTTCGCGGCCTTGCCGTTCATGCTGCAACTCGGGATCAGTCACACCGATGCCTATTTCGAGGCCATGTCCGGCCTGACCACGACCGGGGCGACGGTGCTCACCGGTCTCGACAACCTGCCGATGTCGATCAACCTGTGGCGGCACGAGCTGGTCTGGGTCGGGGGCATGGGCCTGATCGTGTTGGCGATCGCCATCCTGCCGCTGCTCGGCATCGGCGGCCGGCAGATGTTCAAGGCCGAGACGCCGGGCCCGATGAAGGATGCCAAGCTGACGCCGCGCATCGCCAGTACGGCCAAGGGACTGTGGATCGTCTATGTCGGCGTGACGCTGTTGTGCATCGTGGGCTACCGCTGGGCCGGCATGAGCTGGTTCGATGCCGTCTGCCATGCGTTCTCGACCATGGGGCTGGGCGGTTTTTCCACCCATGATGCCAGCTACGGCTATTTCGATTCGCCGGCCATCGAGGCGGTCGCCATCGTCTTCATGCTGATCGCCGGCATGAATTTCGGCACCCTGTTCCTGGCAGTCAGCCGGGGATCACTGCGTCCTTACCTGCACGATCCGGAAGCCCGCTGGTTCCTCGTCGTCTGCGTGGTGTCGGTGGTCGGCATCGCCGTCTTCCTGCGCGCGAACGACATCTATCCGGCGATGGGCGAAGCCTTGCGCCATTCGGCCTTCAACGTGGTCTCGATTGCCACCACCACCGGCTACGCCAGCGTCGATTATGCGCAATGGCCGTTGTTTGCGCCGCTGTGGATGCTCTTCCTGTGCAGTTTCGCCACCAGCGCCGGGTCGACCGGCGGCGGCATCAAGATGGCGCGGGCCTTGCTGCTCTACAAGCAGGTTTACCGCGAAATCCTGCGCGCCGTGCACCCGCGGGCGATTCACAGCGTGCGCATCGGCGGGCAGGTGGCGCCGTCAGGCATCCTGTTCGCGGTCCTGGCTTTCGGTTTCATGTACATGGTCAGTCTGGTGTCGCTGACCCTGTTGCTGCTATTCACCGGGCTGGACGTGATGACGGCGTTTACCGCCATCGTCGCCTCGGTCAACAACACCGGCCCGGGACTGGGCGAGGTCGGGCCGTCGACGACCTTCGCCGTGCTCGACGATTTCCAGACCTGGGTCTGCATTTTCGCGATGCTGCTCGGGCGGCTCGAAATATTCACGCTGCTGGTGGTGCTGACCCCGGCCTTCTGGCGGCGCTGACGGAGAAACAACGATGAACATCCTGATCCTGGGTGCCGGGCAGGTCGGCGCCAGTCTGGCCGAAGCCCTGGTTTCGGAAGCCAACGACATCACGCTGGTCGATCTCGACGCGGTGCCGCTGGCGCAACTGGCCGACCGTCTCGACGTGCGCACGGTGACCGGCAATGCCGCCTTCCCCTCGGTGCTGCGCGAGGCCGGCATCGAATCGGCCGATCTGCTGGTGGCAGTGACCCAGTCGGACCAGTCGAACCTGGTCGCCTGCAAGCTGGCGCACAGCCGTTTTGCCGTGCCGACGCGGATTGCCCGGCTGCGTTCGGCCGATTTCCTCGATCCGGCCCTGTTGTCGCCGGAAAATTTCGCCGTCGATTTCGCGCTCTGTCCCGAGCAGGAAATCAGCGATTACATCGCCAAGCTGGTCGAATATCCGGAAGCGCTGCAGGTGGTCGAGTTCGCCGAGGGGCGGGTGATCATGGTCGGCGTGCGGGCCTACGAGGGCGGTCTGCTCGTCGGCAAGCCGATCCGGGCCATGCGCGATCACTTGCCGGCCGGCGTCGATGCCCGTATTGCCGCCATCTTCCGCGACACCCGGGCCATCGACGCCAATGGCGATACGCTGGTCCAGGCCGGCGACGAGGTCTTCCTGCTCGCCGCCAGCGAGCACATCCGTACCGTCCTCAAGGAATTGCGCCGGATGCAGAAGCCGGCGCGCAAGCTGATGATTGCCGGTGCCGGCAATGTCGGTGCTCGCGTTGCCCGTCGTCTGGAGGGGCAGTGCGAGGTCAAGGTCATCGAACACCGGGCAGCGCGTGCCTCGCTGGTTGCCGGCTGGCTCGACCGCGCGCAGGTGATCAACGGCGAGGCGACCGACGAGAATCTGCTGATCGCCGAAGACATCGGCGAGACGGACATGTTTCTGGCGCTGACCAACGACGACGAGAACAACATCATGGCAGCCTCGCTGGCCAAGCGGCTGGGGTGTCGCCGGGTGCTCGCGCTGATCAACCGGGAAGCTTATGCCGACATGGTCCAGGGTGGGCCGATCGACATCGGCCTGTCACCGGCCCAGGTTTCCATCGGCAGCCTGCTGACGCATGTCCGCCAGGCCGACGTGGCGCGGGTGCACAGCTTGCGCCGGGGCGCGGCCGAGGCGCTGGAGCTGGTGGTCCGCGGCGATCGTCGCAGCTCACAGGTGGTCGGCCGGCGGATCGAGGAATTGCCGCCCTTGCGCGGTGCCAGCATTGCCGCCGTGGTGCGCTCGGGGCAGGTGATCATCCCGCATCACGACACGCTGATCGAATCGGGCGACCACGTCATCGTCTTTTGCACGCGCAAGCGGCACATCGCCGCCGTCGAGAAGCTGTTCCAGCCGGTGCGTTCGCTGTTCTCGCTGCGCTAGCGGCGCTGCAGCAGCACCCCGCACTCGAGGTGGTGGGTGTAGGGAAACTGGTCGAACACCGCCGATGCGGCGATGCGGTGGGTCGTCTGCAGCGCGGCGACGTTGTCGCGCAGCGTCTGCGGATTGCACGAGATGTAGAGGATGTTGGCGAAGCCGGCAGCGAGTTCCAGCGTTGCCGGATCGAGCCCGCTGCGCGGCGGGTCGAGGAAAATGGTCGAGAACTCGTAACTGGCGAGGTCGATATCCTGCATGCGCTGGAAGGTTTCGCGCCCGCTCAGGGCGGCGCTGATTTCCTCGCTGGCCATGCGCACGATGGCGGTGTTGCCGACGGCGTTGACCTCGAGGTTGTGCAGCGCGGCCTTGACCGAGGTCTTGCTGACCTCGGTGGCCAGCACCTTGCCGAACAGCGGGGCCAGCGCGATGGTGAAATTGCCGTTGCCGCAATAGAGTTCGAGCAGGTCGCCGCCGAGGGGCGCCGCCTGGCTGCGCGCCCAGCTCAGCATCTTCTGGTTGACGCTGCCGTTGGGCTGGCTGAAGCTGCCCTCGAATTGCCGCACGTGCAGTTGCCGGCCGTCGACGGTCAGGCATTCGTCGACCCAGTCGCGTTCCAGCACCAGCTTCTGCCCCTTGCTGCGACCGATGATGGCGATCTTCAGGGCGCCGGCCAGTTCCCGGGCGGAGCTTTCCCAGTCGGCGTCGAGCGGCCGGTGGTAAATCAGCGTGACCAGCATGTCGCCGCTCAGCGTGGCGAGAAATTCGATGCTGTACAACCGGCGACGCAGCGTTTCCTGTTCCAGGATCGCGCTGCGCAAGCGTGGCATGAGCGAGCAGATGGCGTTGTCGGTGGCCGGGAAATCCTGCATCAGCACCGGCTGGCGCGGGTTCTCCGGATCGAACATGGCGTAATCCCAGGCCTCGCCGTGCTGCCAGACGCGAAATTCGGCACGCAGCCGGTAGTGCAGCGGCGCCGACTCGAACACCGCCGGCTCGGGCAGGTCGAAGGCGGCGAAATCGTCCTTGAAGCGGGCAGTCTTGGCCGCGAGCTGCGCGGCGTAAAGGGCGGGGTCGAGGACGGGCAGGGGCATGGTGCGGGCAGGGGGGCTGGCAGAATCGGGAAGGGGCGGACTATACCGCGTGCCGGCACAATGCAGAAGCGCTGGCCGCCGTGGCCCGGTTGCCGGCGGCTTCCGCTATGCTTGCGCAAAAAAAACGCCCGGTCTGCCATGAATCCTGTCTTCGTCATCGTTCTCGCCCAGTTGTTCGGCACTTCGCTGTGGTTCTCCGCCAACAGTGCGGCCGATGCGCTGGTGCTTGCCTGGGGTATCGGTGCCGCCGACATCGGTACGCTGACCAATGCCGTGCAGCTGGGCTTCATCGTCGGCACCCTGGCGTTCGCGCTGAGCGGTCTGGCCGACCGTTTTCCCGCCAGCCGGATCTTCGGCATTTGCGCGCTGCTCGGCGCCGCGGCCAATGCGGCGTTCGCGCTGGGGGCGAGCGATCTGCAGACGGCTGTGCCGCTGCGTTTCCTGGTCGGGCTCTGTCTGGCCGGGGTCTATCCGCTGGGCATGAAGCTGGTCGTGACCTGGGTGCCGGAACGCGCCGGGGCGGCGCTGGCCTGGCTGGTCGGCATGCTGACGCTGGGTACGGCACTGCCGCACGGCATCCGCTTTCTCGGCGGCAGCCTGTCCTGGCAGCTGACGATGCTGTGTTCGTCGCTGCTGGCGGTGATCGCCGCCGCGATGATCCTGCGCCTGGGCGACGGGCCGCACCTGCAGCGCCGGCATGGCGCGCCGCCGCTACGCCTGGGGCGGGTGCTGCATGCCTTTTCGATCCCGGCGTTCCGGGCCTCGGCGCTCGGTTATTTCGGCCATCAGTGGGAGTTGTACGCGTTCTGGACGCTGGTGCCGGTATTGCTCGCCGGCAGCGGCCTGGCGCCGGTGGGCAGCGCGGCACTGGCCGGCTGGTCGTTCGTCGTCGTCGGCATCGGCTCGCTCGGCTGCGTGCTCGGCGGCTACTGGAGCCGGCGCATCGGCAGCGCGCGGGTCGCGGCCTGGGCGCTGGCCGGGTCGGCCCTGTGCTGCCTGCTGTTTCCGTTGAGCGCCGGCTGGCCGGCCTGGCTGACGCTGGCGCTGCTGCTGCTCTGGGGGTTCAGCGTGGTTGCCGACTCGCCGCATTTCTCGGCGCTGTCGGCGCGCGCCTGTCCGCCCGAGATCGTCGGCAGCGCGCTGGCTTTTCAGAATGCGGTCGGCTTTGCCGTGACCATGGTGTCGATCCAGATCGGTACCCGCTGGGTCGGCGACTGGGGCGGCCTGGTCGCCTGGATGCTGCTGCCGGGGCCGCTGCTTGGCCTGCTCGGCCTGTGGCCGCTGTGGCGGCGTCCTGCCGCCTAGTCGCCGCGACGACGCAGCATGTAAACGTACAGCGATTCGACACGCTCGCGCGCCCACGGCGTGCGGCGCAGGAATTTCAGGCTGGAGGCGATGCTCGGATCGACGTTGAAGCAGCGGATGTCGATTTGCCGGCCGAGCTCTTCCCAGCCGTAGTGCTCGACCAGTTGTTCGACGATGGTCGCCAGCGTGACGCCGTGCAGCGGGTTGTTCGGCTGCGCTTGCGTCATGGTCAGTGCTTGCGGGCTTTCGGCAGCGGCTTGCGCTGGCGCTGGCCGGGTCGGCCCTGCGGCGCTTCCGGTTTCGGTTTGGGCATCAGCAGGTTCTTGCCGGCGCCGGCGGCCGAGCCGCGGTGGGCCTGCATGGCGGCGCGCAGCGTTGCCGCTTCGATGACGATGGCCGGGCTGGCTTCCTTGGGCTGGTGGGCGCCGAGCAGGCCGCGCAGTTCGAACAGGCGCTGGTCGTATTCGCCCTTGCGCGGCAGGATGCGGATCAGGCCTTCGGCGACCGGCGTCAGGCCGACGCGCTCGCCGTCGGCGACCAGCAGGCCGGCCTCGCCAAGACGGACGAAGGCGTCGCCGAGTTTTTCTTCCGACGGGATATTGCGCTGGATCAGGTCGATGGCGGCCATGATTTCCTGCATTTCTGCGGGGCGTCGCTTGGCGGCCATGGCGGTGGCGAGGAGGAGGAGGACGTCGACGTCGTGGATCGGCTGCATGGGTGACCTGAGTGTTGCGCCATTCTGGCGGGTCGGGCAGTGTAAGCCCTGCGCGATATCCGCGCTAGAATCATTGCTGTTCAACGGATCGGCGGGAGGGGCTGGGCCATGGTGGCAAATCATTCATTGCAATCCGGCGGGATCGCCGGCCTCGTCCGCGTGCACGGCGCTGCGCGATGATGGAAGCCAGGCGCAGTTCTCTGGCCGGACAGATCGACCTGGTGCTCGAGGCGACCGGCGTTGGCCTGTGGGAATTCGATCACCGGCAGGGCGTGGTGATTCGCAGCCCAGGTCTGATCAGTGTTCTTCACTATGGTCAGGCGCAGGCTTCCGAAGCCTTGGAGACCTTGCTGCTGCGTCTCCATGAAGCTGACCGGCACATCCTGCGCGACGCGCTGCTGGTCCAATTGAACAATCCTGCAGGACAGTTCGAGGTCGAGTTCCGGATTCTCGATGGCCGTGGGGAAATGCGCTGGTTCAGTTCGCGCGGCAAGGTGATCGAACGCGATGACAACGGTGCACCCCTGATCTCGGCCGGGATCGCGATCGACATCAATACCCAGAAGCGCCACGAAGTCGAATTGCAGCACAGCGAAGCGCGCTTCCGCCGTCTGCTTGAAAACGTTCCCCTGCCGATGGCGCACATCAACGCCGCGCGCGAGGTCCGTTTCATCAATCGCCAGTTTACCGAGTGCTTCGGCTATACCCTGGCCGATGTGCCCAACGTCTGGGCCTGGGCGGAACTGGCGTTTCCCGATCCGGTTTACCGCGAATCGACCGGTACCCGTTGGGAACTCAGTGTGACGGAAGCGATGAGCACGCAGTCGGCCATTCCGCCGATGACCTGTCGGGTCAATTGCCGCAACGGCCAGGTCCGTATCGTCGAGGTCTCCGGCATGCCGCTGGGCGAGGACTATCTGGTCAATTTCATCGACGTCACCGAGCAGCGCGAGCAGCGGCAATTGCTCGAGTTCGGCAATGACATCCTGCACCGCATTTCCATCGGCGAGCCCCAGAACGAGGTGCTGACGCAGATCTGCCTGGCGGTGGAAGCGCTCGATCCGCAGATACGCTGTTCGGTCATGCTGCTCAACGATGACGGCAAGCGACTGCGCAGCGGCGCCGGTCCCAGCCTGCCCGAGGCTTACCTGAAGGCCATCGACGGCGCGCGGGTCGGGCCGGCGGTCGGCTCCTGCGGGACGGCCGCGTATCGCGGCGAAGAGGTGTTCGTCGCCGACATCGCTACCGATCCCTTGTGGGCGAATTACAAATCCACTGCCCTGGTGCATGGGCTGGTGGCCTGCTGGTCGTCGCCGATCATTTCGCCGGAGGGGGCGGTCCTCGGGACCTTTGCCATCTACTGGCCGACCGCCAACCCGGTCGTGCCGAGGCTGGTACGCGCCTATCTCGATGTGGCCAAGCGGCTGGCGGCGATTGCCATCGAGAGCGCCCGGCGCGAAGCGGCGATGCTGGCCATGCTGGCCATGCTGGAGGAACAACACCGGGCCCAGGCCCAGTTGCGCAAGCTGTCGCAGGCTGTCGAGCAGAGTCCGGTGGCGGTGCTGATCACCGATCTCGAGGCGCGCATCGAATACGTCAACCAGGCGTTCATCGAGGTCAGCGGTTATTCCGCCGAGGAACTGCTGGGCAGCAACCCGCGCCTGCTGAAAAGCGGCCTGACGCCGCCCAGCCACTACGAGTCGATGTGGCAGACCCTGCTGCGCGGCGAAAGCTGGCAGGGGCAACTGACCAATCGCAACCGCCAGGGCGAGATTTTCTACGAATTTGCGGTGATTTCGCCGATCCGCGAGCCGGACGGTCGGGTGACCAATTATCTGGCGGTCAAGCAGGACATCACCGAGCGCAAGCGCATCGGCGAGGAACTCGACCGGCACCGGCATCACCTGGAAGAACTGGTCAGCCAGCGGACCGCCGAACTCGAATGCGCGATGGCTGCCGCCGAAGTCGCCAACCGGGCGAAATCGGCCTTCCTGGCCAACATGAGTCACGAAATCCGGACCCCGATGAATGCCATCGTCGGCCTCACCCATCGCCTGCTCAAGCAGGCCGGCGATGCCGAGCAGAAGGGGTATCTGGAAACCATCAAGGCTTCGGCCGATCACCTGCTGGCCGTGCTCAACGACATTCTCGACCTGTCGCGCATCGAAGCCGGCAAGCTCGAACTGGCGCAGACCGACTTCAACCTGCCCGAACTGCTGGAGCGGACCCTGGGCCTGGTGCGCGAACGCGCCATGGAGAAGGGGCTGGCCCTGCATCTGGACGCGGCGCAGATGCCGGAATGGGTGCATGGCGATCCGACCCGGCTGGCGCAGGCGCTGCTCAACTACCTGAGCAATGCCATCAAATTCACCGAGCAGGGTGGGGTGACCCTGCGCGGGCGCGTGCTCGAAACGCTGGACGGACAATTGAAGCTGCACTTCGAGGTATGCGACTCGGGGATCGGCATTTCCGCAGAAGTGCTGGAGCGCCTGTTCAACCCCTTCGAGCAGGCCGACAATTCGATGACCCGCTTGCACGGTGGCAGCGGGCTGGGGCTGGTGATCACCCGCGAGCTGGCGGAGTTGATGGGCGGCACCGCCGGTTGCGAGAGCACGCCGGGCGTCGGCAGCCGTTTCTGGTTCTCGGCGCTGCTTGGCCAAGCCAGCCAGGGGGCGGCGGTCCATCTGCCGGCCCTGCCCGGCGAATCGATCGAGGCCGTGCTGGCACGCGACTGCGGCGGCGCGCGCATCCTGCTGTGCGAGGACAACCCGGTCAATCAGGAAGTGGCGCGGACCCTGCTGTGCGATCTCGGCCTGGTCGTGCGCCTGGCGGAAAACGGTGCCCAGGGGGTCGATCTGGTGATGAAGGAAGCGGTCGACCTGGTGCTGATGGACGTGCAGATGCCGGTCATGGACGGGCTGCAGGCGACGCGTCGCATCCGCGCGCTGCCCGGCAAGGCGTCGCTGCCCATCCTGGCGATGACGGCCAACGTCTTTGCCGAGGACCGCGCTGCCTGTCTGGCCGCCGGAATGAACGATTTCGTCGCCAAACCGGTCGATCCGGATTCGCTCTACGCCGCCCTGCTGCGCTGGTTGCCGGCCACGGCCGCGTTATCCGTGGCGAACCCGGTGCCGGCACTGGCGCCGGTAGCTGACGCGGAGGGCAGCCTGCGAGCCCTGTCCGGTGTGGACGCCGAGGCGCTGCTGCAGATGATGCGCGGCAAGGCCGGCAAGGCCATCCAGTTGTTGCGGCTGTTCGCCGAAAGTCACCGGCAGGATGTCGAGCAATTGCGTTCGGCGCTGGCGGCAGGCGATCCCGGCGCAGCCGAACACGTCGTCCATGCGCTCAAGGGGGCGGCGGGCACGCTGAGCCTGACCGAAACGCATCAACTCGCGGCACGGGTCAACGACAGGCTGCGCCAGGGCGAGACGGCGGCCGCCATGGCCGACGACATCGATCGCCTGGATCAGGCGCTGCTCCGGATCTGCGCCGGGATTGCCGGACTGCCTTCAGACTGAGCGGGCGCAGAGCCGTTCGATCTCCGCCTGCAAGGCACGGATGTCGATCGGCTTCGAGACGTAGCCGTTCATGCCCGCGTTCAGGCAGGCATCGCGGTCGCCGGCCATGGCATTGGCCGTCATCGCGATGATCGGTAGCGGCGTGCGGCCGTCGGCCGCTTCCCGGGCGCGCCATTGGCGGGTGGCTTCGAGTCCGTCCATGACCGGCATCTGCACGTCCATCAGCACCAGATCGACGGTGTGCGCAGCCAGCATGTCGAGGGCTTCCTGGCCGTGGTTGGCGACACGGACCCGATGCCCCAGCTTGCCGAGCAGGGCGCAGGCCAGCCGCTGGTTGATCGGATTGTCCTCGACCAGCAGGATGTGCAGCGGGGCAGGCGCCGTGGCTTCGGCCGCTTCGGGCGGGTTGTCGGCGGCGCGCCGCCGGTCCGGCCGGCGGGCGATTTCGCGGACCTCCAGTTCGGCGGCGAGCAGCTCTTCCGGCAACAGGGGTTTGGGCAACTCGCGCGAGGCGAAACTGCGGGCGCCGGCCTGCGACACCACATTCATCGGCGTCAGCGCGATGACTACCGCGCCGGGGCGCAAACCGCCCCGATAGAGCGGCATTTCGGCAAAACTTGCGGGCAGCCACTCCTGCTCGGCAACGAGGACGTCGAAGCGTTTCTCTTCCGGCTGTTCGTGCAGTTGCAGCAGTTGCTGACGCAGTTCGCTGCTGCTGGCGCAGAGTTGCACCTGGCGTCCGAGGCGGCGCAGGCCGGCGGCCAGCAATTTGCGCAACCGGGCGTTACGGATCGCCAGCAGCCACAGGCCGTCGGCGGCCGACGGGGCGCCGGCGGGCAGGTTGATTGCCTCCGGGGAAACCGGCAATTGCAGTTCGAAATGGAAGTTGCTGCCCTTGCCCGGTTCGCTGTCGACCGCGAGTTCGCCGCCCATCAGGTGGACGATCTCGCGGCTGATCGTCAGCCCCAGGCCGGTGCCGCCGAAGCGGCGGGTGACCGTGGCGTCGGCCTGGCCGAAGGCTTCGAAAATCTCGGCCTGCTTGTCGAGGGGGATGCCGATACCGGTATCGATGACGGCCAGGCGCAGGTGACAGCTGTCGTCGCTGCCGCCGGCCGCCCGGCAGATGCGCAGCGAGACTTCGCCGGCTTCGGTGAACTTGATGGCGTTGCCGATCAGGTTGAGCAGCACCTGGCGCAGCCGCCCGGGGTCGCCGATCAGCAGGTCGGGAATTTCCGGTTCGATCTCGATCAGGATTTCCAGCCCCTTTTCGGCGGCCCGTGCCGCCAGCACGCGGGCCGTGCCCAGCGACAGCTCACGCAGGCTGAACGGCGTCGATTCCAGAGTCATGCGCCCGGCTTCCATCTTGGAAAAGTCGAGTACGTCGTTGAGGATCAGCATCAGCGACTCGGCCGATTGCCTTACCAGTTCGAGGTACTGGCGCTGGGTGGCGTCGAGTTCGGTATCCAGGGTCAGGGCGGTGAGACCGAGGATGCCGTTCATCGGCGTGCGGATTTCGTGGCTCATGTTGGCCACGAACAGGCTCTTCGCCTCGTTGGCGGCTTCGGCGCTGCGCATGGCCTGGCGCAGGCGCTGCTCGTCTTCCTTGCGCTGGGTGATGTCGCGGAAGGCGGTGACCGAACCGACGATCCGCGGGCCGTCGTAAAGCGGCGTGCTGCTGACCTCGACCAGGACGCTGCTGCCGTCGGCCCGGGAGAATCGCTCTTCGCCGAAGAAATGCTTGCCGCCGCGGACGGTCTGGTAGATCGGGCAGGTCGACAAGGGCCCGCAGCCGTCGATGCCGTGGCGATGGAACAGGTAGTGCCCGATCTTGCCGACCAGGGCTTCGCGGGTGAAGCCGAGCAGTTCCAGTGCCGCGGCATTGACCAGGACCACCCTGCCGTTTTCGTCGAGCACGTAGAGCCCGTCGCCCATGGTCTCGGTGATGGCGACCAGGTTGCGTTGTTCCCGAAGCAGGCGCTCGCGGGATTTGAGCAGGCGGATCAGCAAGAGCAGGAGGGCGCCCAGGGTCAGCATCATCAGGCCGAACTGGGTCCAGAATTCGGTGCGCAGCACCTGGATGAACGTTGCCGGCGTGTAGGAGAGGATGTAGGCGCTGGTCACGTCGGAAACGTTGCGGATCGGCAGCAGGCTGACGATCCAGGGCTTGCCGTCGAGTGCGACGGTCAGCGAGAAGGCCCGGAATTCACTCATGCCCTGGCGTACCTTGTCGCTGGCAGCCAGCAACTGGTTGATTGCCGCCACTTCGGCCGAGGGCGGCGGTGGGCTGTCGGGCAGCGTGACCTGCGGATCCTCGATCAGGAAATCCGGGTGAATGAGCGATTCCCCGTAGAGCCAGCGTTCCGATTCGAACAGGATGGGCAGGGTCTGCGACTTGGCCAGCACGAAATGGAACTCGTGGGTCGGCTGGAGCTGGCGCATGGCGTCGCGGATGGCCAGGAAACTGATGCTGGTTTCGACGCTGCCGAGCAGACGGTCGCCGTCGAGCAGCGGATGGACGAAGCGGAAGCCGGATTTGACCCGCCCGGCTTCGAACCCCTGGACGGGTTTTCCGGTTTCCAGCACCTGCCGGATCGACGGTCGGATGTTGAGCAGGTTGTCGCCGTATTTGTGCGGCTCATGGAAGCGCAGGAAGCTGGTGCCGTCGGTGGTCTGGAAATGCAGCTGACGGATGCCGAGCTGGGTGAGATTGCGGTAGGTCGGCGAGAGCAGGCGGAAAAGCTGGGCGCGGTAGGGAATCTGGGCGTCGCCGTTGGTGCCCGAGGCGGCATCCATGAGCCTGAGGATTTCCGGCTGCTTGATGCGCTCGGAGAAGAGGATGCTGGTGG
Organism: uncultured Azonexus sp.; assembly: GCF_937982035.1. NCBI lineage: Bacteria > Pseudomonadati > Pseudomonadota > Betaproteobacteria > Rhodocyclales > Azonexaceae > Azonexus > uncultured Azonexus sp. The sequence goes on along the minus strand of NZ_CALJNI010000006.1, from coordinate 78,719 downwards.
CCTTGTCGTAGGTCTGCAGGCTGGCGCGGTAGGTCGTCGCCAGCGCTTCGGTGTGCTGTTCCTCGTGCAGTGCCTGCTTCTGCTGCTGGCCGCTGTGGAGCAGCCAGGTGCCGATGACCGGCAGCACCAGGAAGGCCGCCAGTGCCCAGCGGCGATGGAGACGGGATGCGGTGCCGAGCGCGGATTCGGCCATGCTCAGAAGTTGCCTTTTTCCGGGATGCTGGTCTGCCGGCGCCAGCGGCGCAGGACGTCGTAATCGCCGTCGGCTGCGTTGACCGCGCCATTGCGCAATTGTCCTCCCCATTCGCTCATCAGGGTCCGGTCGCGCTCCTTCGGGTCCAGTTCGGCCAGGGTCTGGCGCAACTGCGTCATGCGCGCGGCAGACAGGCGCCGGCTGTTGGCGACCAGGGCGAACGACGGCAGCGGCGGGGTTTCGCCGAATATGACGATGCCCAGGTGCGTGTATTTCCTGGCGATGCTGGTCTTGGCACCGCCGAAATCGTAGTCGCCGCGGGCCACGGCGAGGACCGCCTCGTCGTGTTTGTCGAGATAACGGTAGCGTTGCTGGGCAAGGGACTCGCCGCGTTGACGCAGGAGCGCGTCGACGGCCAGGTAGCCGCAGGTCGACAGCGGCTGGGTCAGCGCGAAGGTCTTGTCGCGCATGGGTTTCGGCAGCGGCTGGTCGCTACCGAAGAGGGCGCAGGAATAGGTGGCCTGGCCGTCCCTTTCCAGGAAGTGGACCAGCGGTTCGGCCTGTGGGTAGCTGTCGCGCAGGGTGATGTAGGGCAGCGGGCCGAGGTAGGCCAGGTCGATCTGGCCGGTGCGGAAACGTTCGAGGATTTCCGCGTAGGAGGTCGAATAGCGGATTTCAATGCGCACGCCCAGCCGCTTTTCCAGGAAATTGAGCATGGGCTTGAACTGCTTGACCACCTCTTCCGGCTGCTCCATCGGCAACGGCGCGAAATACAGGGTCTCCGGTTGCGCCGTCGCCAGCGCCGGCCACAGGCAGAACACTGCGGCGATGCGCAGCATCTGGCGTCGGAGGCGGGCCTGCAGTCGGTCTGGCATTCGAGTTAGGCAAAATCCCAAAACGAATATTCTAGACCCAAACCGGCGGCGTGCCTTGACTTAAGGCAAGCGCCGGCGATTCTTCCGGGATTTCAGGCGCGGCTCTGGATTTCCTCGATGTAGCCGAGCATGCCGGTACGGATGTTGCCGGCGTTGCCCTCGTCGGTGTCGATGTGCATGGCCAGGCGGAAGGCCGGGTTCACGCGGACGACGACGTCGCCGAAGATCAGTTCGCGCTCGCCCTCGACGCGGACGCGGACGACATAGTTGTCGCGTACGCGGAAGCGCAGGGCGTCTTCCGGCGACATGTGGATGTGGCGCTGGGCGCAGATCACGCCGCGTTCGATCTGGGTACTGCCGTGCGGTCCTTCGAGCGTCAGCCCGGGGGTGCCGGCGAGATCGCCGGACTGGCGGATCGGCGGCTGGACGCCGAGCTTGAACTGCTCGGTCATGGCGATTTCGACCTGGGTTTCCTTACGCGTCGGGCCGAGCACGCGGACGTTGGCGATGCGTCCCTTGGGACCGACCAGATGTACTTTTTCCTCGCAGGCGTACTGGCCGGGTTGCGACAGTTCGTGCATCGGCGTCAGCTGGTGGCCGGGGCCGAACAGCGCCTCGACGTCGGCTTGCGACAGATGGACGTGGTGGGCCGAGATTTCCACCGGAATGGCCGGCGTGTCTTCGGCCCTGGCTTCCAGCAGCAACTGGTTGCGCTCGATGGCGCGCAGGGCTTCCCAGGCGACCAGGCGTTCGTCGTCGTTGGCGACGACGAGGATCTGCACCGGCGAATCGTCGGCCGAAATGACCGCGTGCGAGTCGAGTTTGCCGAGATTGCGGTTCTTGTCCTCGTCGAGCTTGATGCCCATGTAACCGAGGCCCTGGCAGGCCAGGCTGCGTACCGTGGCGCTGGTTTCGCCGACGTCGCCGGTGAAGGCCAGGACATCGATGCCGCCCATCGCCGCCGCGTAGGCGCCGATGTTCTTCCTGACCTGATAGCAGAAGGTCTTGTGCGCGAGCAGCGCGCGGTGATGGCCCTCGGCGGCTGCGGCCTCGATCTCGCGGATGTCGCTGGAAATGCCGGAAATGCCCTTGAGGCCGCTTTCGCTGTTGATCAGCGTCGACAGCTGCTCGGGCGACATCTGGTGCTGTTCCATCAGGTGGATCATCACCGCCGGGTCGATGCTGCCGGAGCGGCTGGGCATGATCAGGCCGTCGGACGGGGTCATGCCCATGGTCGTATCGACCGAGCGGCCATGGTCGATGGCGCACAGCGAGGCGCCGATGCCGAGGTGGCAGGAGACGATTTCCAGTTCGCCGAGCGGACGCTTGAGCACTTCCGCCGACTTCAGCGACACGTAGCGGTGCGAGGTGCCGTGGAAGCCGTAGCGGCGGATGCCGTGCTGCTTGTACAGGTCGTAGGGCAGGCCGTAGAGGTAGGCGTAGGGCGCCAGCGTCTGGTGGAAGGCGGTGTCGAACACGGCGACCTGCGGCACGTTCGGGAAATGCTTGAGGGCGACGCGGATGCCGGCGACGTTGACCGGATTGTGCAGCGGCGCGAAGACGGCCAGTTCCTCGATGTCGGCGATCACCGCCGGGGTGATGACGACCGAGCTGGAGAACTTGTTGCCGCCATGGACGACGCGGTGGCCGATGGCGGTGACGTCTTCCGGGTGGAAGGTGAAGGCCGGGCCGAGCAGCGCGGTGGCTTCGCTCATCACCTTGAACAGGTCGGACAGCTTGAACGGCGCATGCTCCATGGTCTGGCGCTGCGGTCCGACCATCACCGTGATGCGGGCGTGCTGCTTGTCGGCGTTGTCGATGATGCCGTGGATGTCGGCGCCGCTTTCCTGGGTGTCGTAAATGCCGAAATGGATCTGGCTGATGCCGACATTGAGCGCGACGACCTTGCCCGGCCGGCTGGTGGTCAGCGACAGCGCGTAGGGATCGTCGGATTTGGCGGTGCCGCCGGCACCGGCGGCATGCGTGTCGCTGCTCATGGCGCGGGTGCGTTCGGCGAGCAGGCGCGACAGATAGACGATGGCCTTGGGATTGCTGAGCACGCGGCTGGTGAACACCTCCTGCGGGATCATCAGCACGAAGCAGCGGTTGCCGGCGATGACGTCGGCGCTGATCCGGTCGCCGGTCAGTACCGCCATGATGCCGAAGACGTCGCCGGGGGCGAGCTGGGCGATGACGGTGCGGGTGCCGGTGTTGTCCGAGGTCGAGATTTCGGCGTGGCCGCTTATCATGACGCCGATGGCCTGGCCTTCGTCGCCGGTTTCGAGCATGGCCTCGTTGCCCTCGAAGGTGGCGAGCCGGGACTTGATGACGATTTCCTCGACCTGATCGGCCGGGAAGCTGGCGAACAGGGGAACCTGTTCGAGGAAGAAACGTTTGAGATCGATTTCGCTCATGCTGTGCTCCGCGTGGTAACGCTGATTTTATGGTGCTTAGACTACCATTTTGTTGCGGCGCAGCAAAGGTGCCGACGAATTCTGCCGGGCTTCGTGGCATGCTATGTCCTGTCGACCCACCGAACCCTTGGCATGCATACCCTGTCCGCGCGTATTCCCAAGCTTTTCTGGCTGCTTTTGCTTGGCCTGCTGGCCGCTTGCGATTCCCGGGAAAACAGGACCGTCGAGGCGCCGCGCAGCAGTGTTTCCTTCCTGCACTACTTCACCGATTCGTTAAGCGGCGGGGTCGATGAAATGGCCCGGACCTTCGACGGCCAGAACCAGTTGTACGCCTTGAAGGCGGTCTCGCTCGATCACGAAGCGTTCAAGACCAGCATCCAGGACACGCTGAAAGCCGGCAATCCGCCCGATCTCTATTCCTACTGGGCGGGGGCGCGGACGGCGTCGCTGGTCGAGCACCTGGCGCCGATCGACGACATCTGGCAGCAGGCGCAGCTCGACAAACGCTTTTCGCCGGCGCTGATCGACGCCGCGGTCGAGTATCAGGGACATAAATACTTCCTGCCGCTGACCCAGCATTTCATCGGTTTCTTCTACAACAAGCGGCTGTTCGAGGCGCATGGCCTGCAGGCGCCGACCGACTGGGACGAGTTCCTGGCCGTCTGCGCCGCCCTCAAGGCCGCCGGGGTGACGCCGATTGCACTGGGCGCCCGCGACAAGTGGCCGGCCCAGTTCTGGTTCGATTACCTGCTGCTGCGCACGGCGCCCCACGAATTCCGACAGGCACTGATGTCCGGCCGGGCCGGTTTCGACGATCCGCGGGTTGCTGCGGTTTTCGCGCGCTGGAAAACGCTGGTCGACAAGGGATACTTCAACCGCGATCCGCATCCCAACAACCTGGCCTGGGACAGCGGGGCCAACGAGATGCTGTTCCGCGGCGAAGCCGCGATGACCCTGATGGGCACCTGGAGTATCGGCTACTTCACCAATCCGGCCCACGGCTGGGTGGCTGGCAAGGATTTCGACTTCTTCCCCTTCCCGGTCATCGATCCGACCCTGCCCAAGGTGGCGATGGGGCCGATCGACGGCCTGATCCTGCCCCGGCGGGCGGCCAATCCCGAAGGCGCACGGCAGGTGATGGCCTATCTGGCCGGCGTCGAGGCGCAGCAGGCTTTCAGCCAGGGCTCGGGCGCGCTGGCGCCGAACCGGCAGGTGCCCGAAACCGCCTACAGCGATATCCAGCGGCGAGTCCGCGACGAAATCCAGGATAGTCCGATCTTCACCTTCGCCTTCGACCTGGCGGCGCCGCCGGCGGTGGCGGAAGCGGGACTGAACGCCTTTGCCGATTTCCTCGCTTTTCCCGATGCCTATCCGCAGATCGTCCGGCAGTTGAATGACGACGCCCGCAGGCATTTCGCCGGGCAAGGGGACTGACCTTTCGTGAAGCTCACCCGAACCCCCGGTTTCCGGCAAAAGATCAATCTCAGCTTTGCCATCCTGATCCTGCTGGTGGCGATCAACGCCATGGTCGGGGTATATACGGCGCATTTCATCGCCGGCCAGGTCAGGTTGCAGGAGAGCGTGGCCAGCCTGATGGACGACATGCTGCGCATCCGCGACGCGACCGATCAGTTCGTCCGCCAGCATTCCCGCCATGCGGAAAACGAGACCTTTGCCGCGCTCGATATTGCCCATCAGCGGCTGGCAGCGATGCCGGACAGCCGCGAGCGTTTCGCCGCCATCCTGCCGCTGATCGACGATTACCGGCTGCAGTTCCAGAAATACGTCGTCGAACGCGACCGGCGGGCGGCGCTGGAAAGCCGGGTCCGCGAACTCGGCCGGCGTACGCAGGCGGCGATTGCCGATCCCGGCATCCGCCAGCGTGCGGCCGGCGACCGGCAGGGCTTTGACGACGTCCTCCGGTTGGTGCTCAGCCTGCAGTGGCATGGCCAGGAAACCGAACTGGCCGGGTCGGTGGCAGAGGGCGGCAGGCTCGCCGACATCCAGCAGACGCTGCTGCGCCTGCGCTCGTCTGCTTCCCGCCAGCCAGCCGACCGTGAGACGCAGCGCCAGCTTTACCGCCTGCTGCAGGATGTCAGCGACTACGTCAACAGTTTTGAAAGCTACCAGGGCTACCGCCGCCTGACGGCCGCAAGCGAAAATCGCCTGGCCGAGACCGCTTCCCGGCTGCATGCCATCACCCTGCAGGTCAGCGAGGATACGCGGGTGGAAATCCAGCGCCTGATTCCGGCTTCGATCGGGCTGATGGTGCTGGTGTTCCTGATCATCCTGCTGGCGGCGGGCGTTTTGGCCACCAGTCTGCGCCGCTCCATCCTGCAGCCCATCCTCAGCCTGATCGGCACGACGCGCTCGATCACCCACGGCAACCTGCATGAACGGGCGGCGCTGACGGTCAGGGATGAAATCGGCGAACTGGCGGCATCGTTCAACCAGATGACCGACAGCCTGCGCAGCGCACGCGATGAACTGGAGCAGCGGGTGGTCGAGCGCACCCGGCAGCTGGCCGAAACCAACGCCCGCCTGCAGGAGGAAATTACCGTGCGCACCGCGTCGCAGGCGGCGCTTGGCGAGTACCAGGCGCAACTGGAACAGATGGTTGCCGAACGCACCCGCGAACTGCAGGCGGCCAAGGACATGGCCGAGTCGGCCAATCGTGCCAAGAGCATCTTTCTGGCCAACATGAGCCACGAGTTGCGCACGCCGATGAACGGCATCATGGGCATGATCGCGCTGGCACGGAAGCATCTGGTCGATGCCAAGCCCCTGGATCTGCTGGACAAGGCGCAACGCTCGGCACAGCGGCTGCTCGGGGTGCTCAACGACATTCTCGACCTGTCCAAGATCGAGGCCGAACGCCTGTCGCTGGAATGCGCGCCGTTCCGGCTCGCTGCGGTGCTCGACAACCTGTCGGCACTGTTTGCCCTCAAGGCCGAGGAAAAGGGCTTGCTGCTCCGTTTCGATGTTGCTCCGACCCTGGCCGGCCGGCACTTCATGGGCGACCCGCTGCGCCTGGAGCAGATCCTGATCAACCTGCTCGGCAATGCCGTCAAGTTCACCGATCATGGCGAGGTTTCGCTGCAAATCACCGCCGGGGAACAAACACCGGCCGGGGTGGCGCTGCGCTTTGCCGTCAGCGACACGGGAATCGGTATTGCCGCCGAAGAACGCGCCCGCATCTTCTCCGCCTTCGAACAGGCCGACGGCTCGATGACCCGCCGCTACGGCGGTACCGGCCTGGGCCTGGCGATCTGCCGGCGACTGGTCAGCCTGATGCACGGCGAGATCGGCGTCGACAGCGAACCCGGCCAGGGCAGCGTTTTCTGGTTCACCGTCTGCCTGCCCGAAGCTGCCGCGAGCGCCGACGAGGCAACGGCGGTGGCACTGGCCGAGGAGTTTTCCGAGATGGCCTTGCGTCAGCGCTTCGCCGGCAGCGACATCCTGGCGGTCGAGGACGAGCCGATCAACCAGGAAGTGATCCGCGAACTGCTTACCGGCGCCGGGTTGAACGTCGACCTGGCGGCGGACGGCGTGCAGGCGGTGACGATGGCGGCGGAAAAGCCTTATGCCCTGATCCTGATGGACATGCAGATGCCCAATCTCGACGGGCCCGGGGCGACCCGGGCGATCCGTGCGGGGCAGGGAGCGAGCCGGCTGGCGCCGATCGTCGCCATGACCGCCAATGTCTTCGAGGAAGACCGCCGTCTGTGCCGTGAAGCCGGCATGGACGACCATCTTGGCAAGCCCGTCGTGCCGCGGCTGCTGTTCGACAAGGTGTTTCACTGGTTGTCCGCCGGCAGCGCATAGCCGCACCCTATGAATGCAATCGGTCAATACAATTGGCCGGGGCCGACCATCTCTCCTAGTATGACTTCGTTGCTTCAACGAACCCGCGACTACACAAGGAGAGAGCCATGGAAAACCAACAAGCGAAATCCACCGGTCAATGCCCGGTCATGCACGGCGCCGCCAGCTCGGTGTCCACCAACAACATGGCCTGGTGGCCCAAGGCGCTGAGCCTGGACATCCTGCACCAGCACGACAGCAAGACCAACCCACTGGGCGCCGACTTCAACTACCGCGAGGAAGTGAAGAAGCTCGACGTCGAGGCGCTGAAGGCCGACCTCAAGGCCCTGATGACCGACAGCCAGCCCTGGTGGCCGGCTGACTGGGGCCACTACGGCGGCCTGATGATCCGCATGGCCTGGCACTCGGCCGGCACCTACCGCATCGCCGACGGCCGTGGCGGTGGCGGCACCGGCAACCAGCGTTTCGCGCCGCTCAATTCCTGGCCCGACAACGCCAACCTCGACAAGGCCCGCCGCCTGCTGTGGCCGATCAAGAAGAAGTACGGCAACAAGCTCAGCTGGGCCGACCTGATGATTCTTGCCGGCAACATGGCCTACGAGTCGATGGGCCTGAAGACCTTCGGCTTCGCCTTCGGTCGCGAGGACATCTGGCACCCGGAAAAGGACATCTACTGGGGTTCGGAAAAGCAGTGGCTGGCACCGACCGGCAGTGAAGGCAGCCGCTACTCCGGCGAACGCGACCTGGAAAACCCGCTCGCCGCCGTGATGATGGGCCTGATCTACGTCAACCCGGAAGGTGTGGACGGCAAGCCCGACCCGTTGAAGACGGCGCAGGACATGCGCGTCACCTTCGCCCGCATGGCGATGAACGACGAGGAAACCGTGGCCCTGACCGCCGGCGGCCATACCGTCGGCAAGGCGCACGGTAACGGTAGCGCCGCCAATCTCGGCCCGGCGCCGGAAGCGGCCGACCTCGAAGAGCAGGGCATGGGCTGGAACAACCACAGCAGCCGCGGCATCGGCCGCGACACCGTGACCAGCGGCATCGAAGGCGCGTGGACCACGCACCCGACGCAATGGGACAACGGCTATTTCGAACTGCTGTTCAAGTACGACTGGTGGCTGCAGAAGTCGCCGGCCGGCGCCCACCAGTGGGAACCGATCAACATCGCCGAGGAAGACATGCCGGTCGATGTCGAAGACCCGACGATCCGCCGCAAGCCGATCATGACCGACGCCGACATGGCGCTCAAGTTCGATCCCGAGTACCGCAAGATCGCCGAGCGCTTCCGTGCCGACCCCGCTTACTTCTCGGAAACCTTTGCCCGCGCCTGGTTCAAGCTGACCCACCGCGACATGGGCCCGAAGTCGCGCTACATCGGTCCGGATGTGCCGGCCGAAGACCTGATCTGGCAGGACCCGGTGCCGGCCGGCAACGGCGATTACGACGTCGCAGCAGTCAAGGCGAAGATCGCCGCCAGCGGCCTGTCGGTCGGCGACCTGGTGGCGACCGCCTGGGACAGCGCCCGCACCTTCCGTGGTTCGGACAAGCGTGGCGGCGCCAACGGTGCCCGCATCCGCCTGGCCCCGCAGAAGGACTGGGAAGGCAACGAGCCGGCACGCCTGGCCAAGGTCCTGGCCGTGCTCGAAGGCATCGCCGCCCAGACCGGCGCCAGCGTCGCCGACGTGATCGTGCTCGCCGGCAATGTCGGGGTCGAGCAGGCAGCGAAAGCCGCCGGGGTCGACGTGATCGTGCCCTTCGCCCCGGGCCGTGGCGATGCGACGCCGGAAATGACCGACGTCGACTCCTTCGCCGTGCTCGAACCGCTGGCCGACGGCTTCCGCAACTGGCTGAAGAAGGATTACGCGGTCAGCGCCGAGGAAATGCTGCTCGACCGTGCCCAGTTGCTCGGCCTGACCGCCAATGAAATGACGGTCCTGGTCGGCGGCATGCGCATGCTCGGCACCAACCACGGCGGCAGCCGCCACGGTGTCTTCACCGACCGCGTCGGCGCGCTCAGCAACGACTTCTTCGTCAATCTGACCGACATGGCCTACGCCTGGAAGCCGACCGGCCGCAACAGCTACGCCATCGTCGACCGCCAGAGCGGCACGACCAAATGGACGGCCACCCGTGTCGATCTGGTGTTCGGCTCCAATTCGATCCTGCGTGCCTACGCCGAGGTGTATGCCCAGGACGACAACAAGGAGAAGTTCGTCCGTGACTTCGTCGCCGCCTGGACCAAGGTCATGAACGCCGACCGCTTCGATCTGGCCTGATCCGCCACATCCGCCCGAACAGCCACGCCGGAAACACTTCCGGCGTGGCTTTTTTGCGGGCGCATCCGGTTTAACATAAGCGCCTTTGTCATTCCGGATGCAGCATGCTTTACCTGCACAAACTCCTGCCCCTGCTGCTCTCGCCCATCGTCGTGGTCATCCTGCTGGCCGCCTGGGGCGCCCTGCGCAAGCGTCGCGGGCCGGTGCTGCTGGCGTTGATGCTGCTCTACCTGGCCAGCATGCCGCTGCTCGCCAAGTATCTGGTCAGCCTGTCGGAAGCGGGCGCCGTCCGCCTGTCCGCCGAAAGCCAGCCGCCGGCCAACGCCATCGTCGTGCTCAGCGGCATGCTGGCGACGGTTGCGGCCAGCGACGGTGTGGCGACCGAATGGGGCGATTTCGACCGTTTTCTCGGCGGTATCGAACTTTACGAAGCCGGCCGAGCGCCGCGCCTGATCTTCACCGCCGGGGCGTTCCCCTGGCGACCGGAAGCCACCCCGGAAGGCCTTTACCTGAAACAGTTCGCTGAACGCCTGGGGGTTCCCGCCCGTGACATCCTGGTCAGCGACCTGGCCAGCAACACCGAACAGGAAGCCCAGGCCATCCGCCGCCTGCTTCCCGAAGCCCAGCCGAGCATCCTGCTGGTCCCCTCGGCCTATCACATGCCCCGCGCCACCCAGCTCTTCCTCCAGGCCGGCTTTACCGTGCATCCCTATCCCGTCGATTTCCTGACCAGCGTCGAACAGACGACACTGATGGATTTCCTCCCCAGCGCCCATCATCTGAGGCTGACCGATATCGTGGTGCGGGAGTGGATCGGCAGGTTGTACTACCGGGGCAGGAGTGCGTTCTGAATCGCCCCGGCTCGGTCATGGGGCGGCACGCCAAATGTAGGTGTGCCCCATACTTCGGCGAAATTGCAGGCAGCTGATCACCGAACAAGGCAGACATCAACTTCTGCTTCCACCTAACGATGTGACACAAAGCAGCGTCAGGTTGCAAGTTGGTTAGCCATTTGCATTCTTCTCGAGCAATTGGAGCAGGCCGTGAACATCGCCAAGCACCCACAAGTCAGCGACCTTCTCACCATCGAACGAAAAGAGCGCAGTACCCTGCCACTCAACGGGTTTTCCAGTAGGTTGATAACCAAAGAACTCGCCCCGGTGGATGCCAGAAAAGCGCATGCGTGCGAATGCCTTCGAACCCTCGATAACGAGGTCAAGTATGTCGCAGCGATAATTTGCCAAGGCGGAGTGCACAAAATCGACATATGACCTAAACCCCTCGTGGCCGACCTTCGTTTGACCGAGCGAACCACGAAAAGTGAAGCCGTCACAAAGCAAAACAGGAATCTTCGACTTGTCGTGTCGGTTCCAGATGTCGCTGTAAAAGCTTTCTACAACTGAACGGATATGTGATGGCGTCATCGGAATGTCTAAACAGTTACCGGTTAGAGTGGGGGCATCATACCGTGCCCTCGTAATATGGGCCGATGTGACTGCTATATGGCGTGGAAGCGAAGGTCCGCTAATGACCAGTTGCTGTCACAGCCAGCCAGGCTGCCCCGCCCCCTTGGTGTAAACGAAAAATGCCCACCTGGGAAAGGTGGGCATTTTAGCTTCCATGGTTTCAACCTATGGGTGGCGCTACCACCCGTGCCGACTTAGCCGCAGGTACCGACCGCGCCGCAGGCCGTGCAGAAGTCGCAGCCGTCCTTGCGGATCATGGTGTGGTTACCGCATTCGCTGCACAGCTTGCCCTGGGTCGGCAGCACCTTGTTGCTGGTGGTGTCTTCCGGGGCTTCGAGGATGCCCATCTGCTGCAGCGGGAAACCTTCCTCGTCGAGGATGCCGAGCATGGCGTAGCGGTGGATGATCAACTGGGCGATGTAGGCGACCGTCGACGGGTAGGTCTGCTGCTTGCGCGAACCCGGGACGAAGGCCATGAAGTCGCCGAACGGCTCGGAATAGTCGAGCAGCTTGCGCAGCTTCATGCCGATCCAGGCCGGGTCGATGACGCGCATGTCGAGCGACAGCAGCTTGCACAGGCCGTCGAGGGCGCGCGGGTAGTTGCCGGCCAGCCACATCGAGTAGGGGCGGGTGACGCCGTCGGGCAGGGTGATTTCCTTGAGGCCGAGGACGAAGTCTTCGCCGGTCGAGGCGTTGTTGATGTCGACCGTCCAGGACAGCGTGCCGTCGGTGCCGGTCTTCGGCTCCTTGGTGCTGAACAGGGCGTCCTTGACCGGGGTGGCACCGTCATGGGTGAGGGCGCCGAGCTGTTCGACGCGCCAGCGGATGACCTGGGCCATGGCCGAGACGACGGACGGCATGCGCTTCTTCTCGCCATGCGGCGGCATGTGCATCTCGAAGGAGTCGCCCGGGGTCTTGGCCAGGGCTTCCAGCTTCATTTCCAGCCAGCCGTGGTCGTTGGCGCGCATGTCCATCGACAGGGTCTTGGCAACGGCGCCGAGGCCGCGCGGTTCGGCCGGGCCGTTGGCCCAGACTTCGAACGGCCAGGCGTGGCCTTCCTGCTCGACATGGCCGACGAACAGGGCGAACTTGCCGATCGGCGAGTCGACCATGTAGGTCCAGCACAGGTTGCCTTCCGGCAGGTTCGGGCGGCCCGGCCAGCGCAGGCTGGAGAGGACCGGGGCCGGCAGGTTCTTGATCGACAGGCGGCGGTTGGCGTCGGAGACGAAATCCTGCGGCGACTTGGCGTCGTCGGCGGTTTCCTTGGCCGGTTCGCTGCTGACCGACAGCACCGAACCGAGCACGCTGTTCGGACGGTAGGTGGCCAGGCCCTTGAGGCCGGCCTTCCAGGCCTGCATGTAGAGATCCTGGAAGTCTTCGTACGGATAGTCGGCGGGGACGTTGACCGTCTTCGAGATCGAGGTGTCGATGTACGGCGCGACGGCGGCAACCATGTCGGCGTGGGCCTTGGCCGAGATTTCCAAGGCAGTCACGAAGTAATCCGGCAGCTTGCTGACATCGCCGCCCTGGTGCTTGTACAGGCGCCAGGCGTAATCCTCGACCGAGTATTCCTTGATCGTGCCGTCCTGCATCCGCTTTTTACGGTTGTAGGTCCAGGAGAAGGGCGGTTCGATGCCGTTCGAGGCGTTGTCGGCGAAGGCCAGCGAGATGGTGCCGGTCGGGGCGATCGACAGCAGGTGCGAGTTGCGCAGGCCGTGCTTGCGGATTTCGGCCTTGATGTCGGTCGGCAGGCGCGAGGCGAAGTTGCCGCCGGACAGGTAGAGCTCGGCGTTGAACAGCGGGAAGGCGCCGCGTTCCTTGGCCAGCTCGACCGAGTACAGGTAGGCGGAGTCGCGCATGAATTCGCTGATGCGGGCGGCCATGGCGCGGGCTTCCGGCTTGTCGTAGCGCAGGCGGAGCATGGCCAGGGTGTCGCCGAGGCCGGTGAAGCCGAGGCCGACGCGGCGCTTGTTGGCGGCTTCCTGCTGCTGACGCTCAAGCGGCCAGTGGGTGGCGTCGAGCACGTTGTCGAGCATGCGGGTGGACACGCGGCAGACTTCGGCGAAGGCGTCGAAATCGAAGCTGGCCTTGTCGGAGAAGGCGTCGCGCACGAACAGGGTGAGGTTGATCGAACCCAGGCAGCAGCAGCCGTACGGCGGCAGCGGCTGTTCGGCGCAGGGATTGGTGGCCTCGATGACTTCGCAGTAATTGAGGTTGTTGTCCTTGTTCATCCGGTCGAGGAACAGGATGCCCGGCTCGGCGTGATCGTAGGTGGATTTCATCACCTGATCCCACAGGTCGCGGGCGCGCACCTTGCGGTAAACCCAGATGCCGTCGTCGCGCTGGTAGGCGCCGGCTTCGCGCATTTCGCTGTTCGGCTCGGCGCGGTGGGTCAGTTCGAAATCGCCGTCGGCATCGACCACTTCCATGAAGGCGTCGGTCACGCCGATCGAGATGTTGAAGTTGGTCAGGTCGCCTTTGTCCTTGGCGTGGATGAATTCCTCGATGTCCGGATGGTCGCAGCGCAGCACGCCCATCTGGGCGCCGCGGCGGGCGCCGGCGGATTCAACGGTTTCGCAGGAGCGGTCGAAAACGCGCATGTAGGAGACCGGGCCGGAAGCGCGCGATTGCGTGCCCTTGACGCGGGCACCCTGCGGGCGGATCGAGGAGAAGTCGTAACCGACGCCGCCCCCGCGGCGCATGGTTTCGGCGGCATCCATCAGGGCCTTGTAGATGCCGGGGCGACCGTCGGTGTTCTCGACGATGGAGTCGCCGACCGGCTGCACGAAGCAGTTGATCAGCGTCGCCTGCAGGTCGGTGCCGGCGGCGGAGTTGATGCGGCCGGCCGGGATGAAGCCGTTTTCCTGGGCCCACAGGAAGCGGCCTTCCCAGTGTGCGCGGTCGGCTTCCTGCTCGACCTGGGCGAGTGCCCAGGCGACGCGCTTGCGCACGTCGTGTACGTTGGTTTCCTTGCCCTTGGCGTATTTTTCAATGAGGACTTCGCCGGAAATTTCCTGCTCCGGCAGCGGGGCGAATTGCGGCGGTGCAGGAATGTCGGTCAGCGACAACTGCTCGGCGATCTTGCTCATTGAAGACTCCTCTCGTCTGGTTTTGTATAGGTGCGATGAGGAAGGAATCTACTAGATGTAGTGTATCGAGGCAATACCTTGACTAGATGCAGTATGTTTGCTTCGGTCGGGTCGTGCTTCTGTCATGTGCCGGAAAAGCCCGAAAAAACAAGGCTCCGGCACCTTTCGGCGACGGAGCCCGGCAGCGAAAAAAAGATTTGTTAAAGCGCCAGCAGTGTTTGTGCGTGGTGGGCCATCATCCATTCCTCGTTGGTCGGAATGACCAGCACGTCGACACTGCTGTTGCCGGCGCTGATCACCAGATCGTGGCGGGCGTTGGCTTCCGGATTGACGCGGATGCCCAGCCATTCGGCCTGCAGGCAGACGCGGCGGCGGACTTCGGCGGCGTGTTCGCCGATGCCGCCGGTGAATACCAGCGCGTCGATGCCGCCGGCGGCGGCGACCAGCGAGCCGAGTTCGCGGACGATGCGGTAGCAGAACAGGTCGACCGCCTCACGCGCTTCCGGCTTGTCGCTCGACAGCAGCGTGCGCATGTCCTGGCTGATGCCGGAGACACCGAGCAGGCCGGATTCCTTGTACAGGATGCGGCTCATGTCCTTGACCGAGAGGCCCTTGGTTTCCATCAGGTGGAGGACCAGGCCGGGGTCGAGGTTGCCGCAGCGGGTGCCCATCATCAGGCCGTCGATGGTCGAGAAGCCGAGCGTGGTGGCGACGCACTTGCGGTTGACCATGGCCGCCATGCTGGCGCCGTTGCCGAGGTGGGCGACGACGACGCGGCCGTCGGCGCGGTGCGAATGCTGCGGCAGCGCCCGGGCGATGAATTCGTAGGACAGGCCGTGGAAGCCGTAACGCTTGATGCCTTCGGCGGTCAGCGCGCGCGGCAGGGCGAACAGCTGGGCGACTTCCGGCTGGCTGCGGTGGAAGGCGGTGTCGAAGCAGGCGACCTGCGGCACGTCGGGCAGCAGCGCCTGCAAGGCCTTGATGCCGGCGACGTTGTGCGGTTCGTGCAACGGGGCCAGCGGGATGAAGCCGGTCAGGTGTTCGAGCACCTGGGCGTCGACCACGGTCGGCTGCGAGTAGAGGTCGCCGCCATGGACGACGCGATGGCCGACGCTGACGATCTGCCAGCCGGTGTAGGTGGCGAGGAACCACTTGAGCATGGCGTCGAGCGCCTGCGTGTGGCTGACCGCATCGCCGGCGATGAGCTGGTCGGCAATGCGCTCGCCGGCGCGGTTCTTGGCGATGAGCTTGGTGGCGTTGGTGCCGATGCCGTCGATCTGGCCGGAGACTTCGGCGTCGGGCGAGATCGGGTGATCGAGCGAAAAGAGGGCGAACTTGATCGAGGACGAACCGGCGTTGATCGTCAGGATGCCTTGTTTCATTGTCAGGAATTTCCCTTGTTACGGTTGGCGTGGGCGACCAGGGCGGCGATCACGCAGGAGGCGGTACGCGTTTCGGCGGTGTCGGCGCGGCTGGTCAGAACGATGGGGACCTTGGTGCCGAGCACGATGCCGGCGGTCAGCGCATTGGCCAGGTATTCGAGCTGCTTGGCCACCATGTTGCCGGATTCGAGGTCGGGAACGACCAGGATTTCGGCATGGCCGGCGACCGCCGACTTGATGCCCTTGGTCTTGGCGGCGACGATGGAGACGGCGTTGTCGAAGGCCAGCGGACCGTCGAGGATGCCGCCCTTGATCTGGCCGCGGTCGGCCATCTTGCACAGGGCGGCGGCGTCGAGGGTGGACTGGATCTTCGGGTTGATGGTTTCGACCGCCGACAGGATGGCGACCTTGGGTTCGGGAATGCCGATGACGTGGGCGAGCTCGATGGCGTTGCGGATGATGTCGGCCTTTTCCTCCAGCGTCGGCGCGATGTTGATCGCCGCGTCGGTGATCAGCAGCGGCCGGTGATAGGTCGGCACGTCCATCAGGAAAACGTGGCTGATGCGGCGGTTGGTGCGCAGCCCGTTGGCGCGGGCAACCACTTCGGCCATCAGTTCGTCGGTGTGCAGGCTGCCCTTCATCAGCGCCTCGGCGTCGCCGGTCTTGACCAGTGAAACGGCCAGCGCGGCCGAGTCGTGGCTGTGCGCGGCATTGACGATGCGGATGCCGGACAGGTCGATGCCGAATTCCTCGGCCAGCGCACGGATCTTGCCTTCCGGGCCGACCAGGATGGGTTCGATGATGCCGGCCTGGTAAGCCTGCACCGGCCCCTTGAGCGATTCCTCGTCACAGGGGTGGGCAACCGCGGTCGGAATCGGTTCCAGTCCCTTCACCCGCGACAGCAACTGGGTGTAGCGGGCGTGCTTGTCGTCGATGTGGATCGACGGCGCGTGGTTGTCCTGCAGGTGCGAGACCTTTTCCGTCGGCGCCAGCACTTCGGCGGTGCCGCGTACCACCTCCAGGCCTTCCTGGTTGGTGCACACGCAATCGAAGACGATGTGCCGGTTATGGTCGTATTTCTGTTTGACCGAGACGGTGATCGCGATGCGGTCGCCGATGGTGACCGGGCGGGCGAAGTGCAGGGCCTGGTCGATCAGGATCGTGCCCGGGCCGGGAAACTGGGTGGCCAGCACGGTCGAGATCAGCGAGCCGCTCCACATGCCGTGGGCGATGGCCTCCCGGAACATGCCGCTTTCCGAGTATTTCGGATCGATGGTCGCCGGGTTGATGTCGCCGGTCAGGATGGCGAACAGTTTCACGTCTTCCGGCATCAGCGTGCGGGTCAGGCTGGCGCTGTCGCCGACGGCAATTTCGTCGTAGGTCTTGTTGGTCAGGTAGCGGCTTTCGCTGGCTTCGGACATGGTGCGGCTCCGTGGACGGAAACGGGGAAAATTCAGGCCCGCATCGCGGTGCGTCGGTCGCGCGCCGCGTCGGGACGGGGGATTTCGATGCTCAGTTGCGGATGCAGGCTGAGCAGGGTATCGACCACCCAGGGGTTGGCTTCATAGGTGAATTCGCGAGCGTCCAGCGGTGCGCCGCTATAGGCCTCGACGAACAGCGCCACGGCCGCCGAACGGCTGACGCCGTATTCGCAATGAACCATGACCGACATCTCGAACGGCGCCGCCTGGATTTCGCGGACGAAATCGTCGATCTGTCGCGCCATCTGCCGGTTGAACAAGCCGGGCAGCGGCGGCTGGAATTCGTCGGCCGGCACGGCGTCGAAAAACGACAGCCGCAGCACGTGGCGGAACAGCGGGTCGAGTTTGGCTTCCGGCGTGGTCGGGTCGGTGATCGAGATCACCGCCATGTAGGGGTTGCCCTCCAGCGATTCGGCCAGCTTGCGCGAGGTGTAACGAACGTGGTTGATGGTCATTGCTTCATTCCATGAACACCGGGTCGGAAAAGACCAGGGTGCCGTCCTTGCGCATCATCAGGTTGTCGGCCTTGATCAGGTCGGGCAGGGCGCCGTATTCGCTGGAAAAGGTTTCCAGCGCCTTGAGCGATTCCTGCACCGTGTCGGCCCAGCCCATCGGCGTCACCGCCAGGTGGTGCAGGGCGATGCGGCCCATGTCCTGGGCCAGGTTGCGCCACATCATGCAGGCGTCGAAATAGGAGGTCGAAATCTTGGTCGCCACTTCGGCGGCCTCGCCGGCGCCGGGCAGCGGGTAGAGGCGTTCGACTTCGACGATGTAGAACGGATAGCCCCGGCTGGAGCGGCCGGCGGTGCCATGGTCGGCGAAAACGACCGGGAAATGGCGGCCGGTCGGCCGGTCCTCAGCCGTGTAATAGGCATAGTCGGTCGGCGAGGAAAGAATCTTGTACACCCTTTCCTGGCCGTCGACCGTGTCGGCCTCGACGACGATGGTGCTCTCGCCCCGGCCGATTTCCTTGCGGCCCTTGAGCAGCGGGTGGTCGGGGACGGGATCGGGAATGATGGGAGCGGGCGTGTCGGTCATGGCCTCGGTCGTCCGTGCGTTATGTCAGCTTCAAGCATACCGCAGGGCAGGCCTGCCCTGCGGTAGCAAGCGGCATCAGGCGACGATGTGGGCGCCCGCGTCGACGTAGATGGTCTGGCCGGTCATGCCCGACGAACCCGGGGTGCACAGGAAGGCAGTCAGCGCGCCGACTTCCTCGATGGTCACGGTCCGGCCGAGCGGCGCCTTCTGCGCGTCGGATTCGAGCAGGTTGTTGAAATTGGCGATGCCGGAAGCAGCACGGGTCATGATCGGACCGGGCGACACGGCGAAGACGCGGATGCCCTTGGGGCCCAGGTCGTAGGCCATGTAGCGGACGGCCGATTCGAGCGCCGCCTTGATGATGCCCATGACGCCATAGTTGCGCACGACGCGTTCGGCGCCGAGGTAGGACATGGTGACCAGCGAACCGCCGTGGGCCATCAACGGTTCGAGCGCCTTGGCCATGCGCAGGAAGCTGTGGCAGGAAACGTTCATTGCCGAGTCGAAACCGGCTTCGCTGGCGTCGATGACGCGGCCGTGCAGGTCGTCGGCATTGCAGAAGGCCATCGAGTGGATGGCGAAGTCGATTTCGCCGAAGGCTTCGCCGCACTCGGCGATCACCTTTTCCAGACTACCTTCCTCGGCCACGTCGAGCTTGAGGAAGCGCTTGGCGCCGAGGGCCTCGGCCAGCGGCTGGGTGTAACGGGCTGTCTTGTCGTTCTGGTAGGTGATGGCGATCTCGCCACCCAGTTCGACGATGGCCTTGGCCACGGCGTAGGCGATCGACTTGTCGTTGGCGATGCCGGTGACCAGACCTTTCTTGCCGGCGAGCGGGAGGGCGGGGGAGCTTGTGGTGCTGTCCATGTTTTTTTCCTGTCGGTTGCCGAAAGCGGCTTGGTGCGGTGCATCAAGGCTGACGGGCGGGCAGATAGCGGTTGAACGAAAAAGATGCTGTGGTGCAGCAACATTCTTGCACATACAGATTGCGTTTGGGTGACGACGGCTGGCCATTTTCTTGATCTAGAACAAAAAAGTGAAAACGGTGGGTGCTAGGCTTCCGGCTGTCATTCCCCATGCCCGGAGCCTGAATTGACAGCAAGCCCATCCCTGCAAAGCGTGAATACGCTGGTCGCCGACGTCGTCCGCCGGCATGCCGCCGACCCGACGCGCATGGTGCAGATCCTGCGCGAAGTCCAGGAGAGCCTGGACTGGTTGTCGCCGGAAGCCATCGACGCGCTGGAAACACAACTCAAGGTGCCGCGCACCAAGATCGAGGGCGTCGCCGGTTTCTATTCCTTCCTGTATACCGAACCGCGCGGGCGCTACCGCATCCTGTTCTCGGACAACATCACCGACCGCATGCTCGGCAACGAGGCGCTCTACGAGCGTTTATGCAAGAGCCTGTGGGTCGAGCCGGGGCGGATGTCGGAGGACGGTCTGGTCAGCGTCGGCCGCACCTCCTGTACCGGTCTGTGCGATCAGGGGCCGGCAATGCTGGTCAACAACCTGGCGATCGGCCGGCTCAGCGAGGCGCGCGTCGATCAGATCGCCGAACTGGTCCGCGCCGGGGTGCCGCTGGCCGAATGGCCGGCGGAACTGTTCGCGGTCGAGGACAACATCCGCCGCGCCGACATCCTGCTCGGCAGCGACATGCAGCCGGGTCAGGCACTGCTGGCGGCGCGCGCGCTGGCGCCGGACGAAGGCCTGCAGGCGTCGAACATGCGTTCCTGGCGCGAAGGCCTGCCGACCGGACTGGGCGGACCGCCGGCCATCCTCGACGAGATCAAGCACGCCAACCTGCGCGGTCGCGGCGGTGCCGGCTTCACCACCGGCCTGAAGTGGGAAGCTTGCCGCAACGCGCCGCTGCAGCCCGGCCAGACGCGCATCATCGTGTGCAATGCCGACGAGGGCGAGCCCGGTACCTTCAAGGACCGCGTGCTGCTGACCCGCCAGCCCGACCTGGTGTTCGAGGGCATGACCGTTGCCGCCTACGCGGTCGGCGCAACCCGTGGCTTCCTCTACCTGCGCGGCGAGTACCGCTACCTGCTCGATCCGCTCAACGCCGTGCTGGCGCGGCGGCGGGCGGAAAACCTCTTGGGCGAGAACATCCTCGGCATCCCCGGCGCCAATTTCGACATCGAGATTCATCTCGGCGCCGGCGCCTACGTCTGCGGCGAGGAATCGGCGCTGATCGAATCGCTCGAAGGCAAGCGCGGCACGCCGCGCAACCGGCCGCCGTTCCCGGTGACCAACGGTTACCTCGACCAGCCGACCATCGTGAACAACGTCGAGACCTTTGCTGCCGCCGCGCTGATTGCGCTCAAGGGCGGCGCCTGGTACGCCGCCATCGGTACCAAACATTCGGCCGGTACCAAGCTGCTGTCGGTGGCCGGCGATTGCGCCCGGCCGGGCATCTACGAGTACCCGTTCGGCGTCAGCGTGCGCCAGGTGCTCGAAGATTGCGGCGCCGGCGATGTGCAGGCGGTCCAGGTCAGCGGTCCGTCGGGCGTCTGCATCGCGCCGGCCGAGTTCGACCGGGTGATCGGTTTCGAGGACATTCCGACCGCCGGGGCCTTCACCGTCTTCGACAATTCGCGCGACATGTTCGAGGTGGCGCGCAATTACGTGCACTTCTTCCAGCACGAGAGCTGCGGTTTCTGCACGCCGTGCCGGGTCGGCACCTCGCTGCTCAAGAACCTGATGGACAAGCTGCATCGCGGTGCCGGTTCGCCCTACGACTTCGCCGAGATCGAGAAGCTCAACCTGCTGCTGCAGTCGATGAGTCATTGCGGGCTCGGGCATACCGCCTGCAATCCGGTGCTCGATACCATCGCCCGCTTCCGGCCGGCCTACGAGCGGCGGCTGATGCAGAAACAGTTCACGCCGGCCTTCGACCTTGATCAGGCGCTGGCGCTGGCGCGGCAGATGACCGGGCGCGACGACGCGCTGGCGCATCTGAGCACCCATCATGGAGATCACGCATGAATCCGACCTTCACGCTCGACGGCCGGGCGATCCCCTTCCTGCCGGGACAGACCATCCTGCAGGCGGCGACGGCCGCCGGGGTGTTCATCCCGCATCTGTGCTACCACCCGGAATTCAAGCCGCACGGCTCGTGCAAGCTGTGCACGGTCAAGGTCAATGGTCGCCACACGGCGTCATGCACCATGCAGGCGGCGCCGGGCATGAGCGTCGAGAGCGAGACCGAGGAAATCAACGGCGAGCGCCGCGCGCTGACGCAGATGCTGTTCGTCGAGGGCAACCACTATTGCCCGTCGTGCGAGAAAAGCGGCGACTGCCAGTTGCAGGCCACCGCCTATCACCTGGGGATGATGAGTCCGCATTACGACCATTTCTTCCCCAACCGCCCGGTCGACGCCTCGCACCCGGAAGTCCTGCTCGATTTCAACCGCTGCATCCTCTGCTCGCTGTGCGTGCGCGCCAGCCGCGATGTCGACGGCAAGAACGTGTTCGCGTTGTCCGGGCGCGGCATCGACACGCATCTGATCGTCAACGCCGCCTCGGGCAAGCTGGCCGATACCGACTTCACGCTCGCCGACAAGGCCGCCCAGGTCTGTCCGGTCGGCGTCATCCTGAAGAAGCGCAAGGGTTTTGCCGTGCCGATCGGCGAACGGACCTACGACAAGGCGCCGATCGCCAGCGTCGCCGTGGCCGGGGAGAAGTGAGATGAGCGAAAAGAAGAAACTGCGCGTCGCCACCACCTCGCTGGCCGGCTGCTTCGGCTGCCACATGTCCTTTCTCGACATCGACGAGCGCCTGTTCACGCTGCTCGAACACGTCGATTTCGACCGCTCGCCGCTGACCGACATCAAGACGGTGACGCCGGGGACCGACATCGGCATCATCGAGGGCGGCCTGTGCAACGCCGAGAACGTGCACGTGCTGCGCGAGTTCCGCGCCAACTGCAAGGTGCTGATCGCGCTTGGCGCCTGCGCCATCAACGGCGGCCTGCCGGCGCAACGCAACAGCCTGTCGCTGCCGGCGATCTTCGACGAGGTCTATCACTCGGGCTTCGGCCTGACCAATTCGCTGATTCCCAACGATCCGGAACTGCCGCTGGTGCTCGACCAGGTCCACCCGATCCACGAAGTGGTCAAGGTCGACTACTTCGTTCCCGGCTGCCCGCCCTCCGGCGACGCCATCTGGAAAGTCCTGACCGATCTGCTGGCCGGCAAGGAGCCCACGCTCCAGCACGGCCTGATGCACTATGACTGAGGTTGCGCGCATGAACGAGAATCTGGAAACCGCCGCCCACCCGGAGAGCCTGCGCCGCGTCGCCATCGATCCCGTGTCCCGGGTCGAGGGCCATGGCAAGGTGACCATTCTGCTCGACGACGACAACAAGGTGCATCAGGTGCGCCTGCACATCGTCGAGTTCCGGGGCTTCGAGAAATTCATCCAGGGCCGGCCGTACTGGGAAATCCCGGTCATGGTCCAGCGCCTGTGCGGCATCTGCCCGGTATCGCACCATCTGGCTGCGTCCAAGGCGCTCGACCAGGTGGTCGGTGCGACGCACCTGACGCCGACGGCGGAGAAGATGCGCCGGCTGATGCACTACGGCCAGATGCTGCAGTCGCATGCGTTGCACTTCTTCCACCTGTGTTCGCCCGACCTGCTGTTCGGTTTCGACAGCGACCTGACCAAACGCAACATCGTCGCCGTCGCCGCCCAGTATCCCGATATTGCCCGCCAGGGCGTGCTGTTGCGCAAGTTCGGCCAGGAAGTCATCCGCATCACCGCCGGCAAGCGCATCCACGGCACCGGGGCGATTCCCGGCGGGGTGAACAAGGCGCTGACGATTGCCGAACGAGACGAACTGCTCAAGGAAATCTATCACGTGATCGGCTGGTCGCGCGACGCGGTCAAGCTGATCCGCCAGGTGCACGAGCAGGACCCCGACCTTTACGACAACTTCGGTACGGTCAGTTCCAGCTCCCTGTCGCTGGTCGGCGCCAACGGCGAGCTGGACTTCTATCACGGCAAGCTGCGCGCCTGCGACGCGCAGGGCGGCAAGATTTTCGACGGCGTCGATTACCGCCACTACAACGATTATCTCGGCGAGGAAGTGCGTAGCTGGAGCTACATGAAGTTCCCCTTCATCCGCTCGCTGGGCAGCACCGACGGCTGGTACAAGGTCGGCCCGCTGGCCCGGGTGCAGAACTGCGACCACATCTCGACGCCGTTTGCCGAGCACGCCCGCCGCGACTACTTCGATTACGCCGGCGGCCGGCCGCTGCATGCGCCGCTGGCCTACCACTGGACGCGGATGATCGAGATGCTGCATGCCGCCGAGGTGATCAAGGATCTGCTGCACGACGACGACCTGCTCGGCGACCAGCTGGTCGTCCAGGGCGAGCGCCAGCGCGAAGGCGTCGGCGTCATCGAGGCGCCGCGCGGCACGCTCTTCCATCATTACCAGGTCGGCGACGACGACCTGGTGACCATGTGCAACCTGATCGTGTCGACGACCAACAACAACCAGGCGATGAACGAGGCGGTGCGCCAGGTTGCCCGCCGCTACCTGCACGGGCGCGAGGTCACCGAGGGGCTGCTCAACCACATCGAGGTGGCGATCCGCGCCTACGATCCCTGCCTGTCCTGTGCCACGCATGCGCTCGGCAAGATGCCGCTGACCGTCGAGGTGGTCGAGGCCGACGGGCGCATTGCTTCCTCCTTGAGCAAGGCATGACGGCACCGGTCGTCATCCTCGCCGTCGGCAATCCCAGTCGCGGCGACGATGCGATCGGGCCGCTGCTGTGCGAGCGGCTGGCGGAGTGGCTGCAGGCCGAAGGACTGGCCGACTGTTTCGAGCTGATTGAGGATTTCCAGCTGAACATCGAGCATGCGCTCGATCTGGTCGGGCGCGAACTGGTGCTGTTCATCGATGCCGGCGAGGGGACGCGGGCCCCGTTCTGTTTCCAGCGGATCTTCCCGGTAGCCGGGATGGCGCATTGCAGCCACGAACTGGCGCCGGAGGCCGTGCTCGAAGTGTTTCGCCGCACCCTGCATCAGGAGCCGCCGGCTGCCTTCGTGCTGTGCGTGCGCGGCGAGGCTTTCGAGCTGGGCGAGCCGCTGAGCCAGGCGGCCCGGGAGAATGTTGAAGGCGCCTGGGCCTGCCTGCAGCAGTTGTTCTGGCACCCGGACCGGGAAAGCTGGGAGGGGCAGGCGACGCCCTGATCAGTCGGCCGGCCGGCGCGGCAGCGTGAACCAGAAGGTGGAACCCTGGCCGGGCGCGCTGGTGACGCCGATTTCGCCACCCATCAGTTCAACCAGACGTTTGGCAATCGACAGGCCGAGACCGGTGCCGCCGAAGCGCCGGGTCATCGAACCGTCGGCCTGGGAGAAGGGCTGGAACAGGCGTTCCATCTGCGCCGGCGTCATGCCGATGCCGGTGTCGCGGACGGTGAAACGGAGCCAAGCCTCGCCGTCGGGCGCGACTTCGAACTCGACGCTGCCGTTTTCGGTGAACTTGATGGCATTGCCGATCAGGTTGTCGAGCACCTGGCGCAGTCGGCCGGGGTCGCCGCACAGGATTTCCGGCAGGTCGGGCGAAAGCGCGCACCGGCAGGCCAGTTGCTTGCCCCGGGCGAGCGCACCGAGCTGTTCGCAGGTGGCATTGAGGACGTCGCCGAGCGTGAAGTCGGTCGTTTCGACCGCCTGCTTGCCGGATTCGATTTTCGAGAAATCGAGGATGTCGTTGATCACCCCGAGCAGGCCATAGGCACTGTCCCTGACAGTCTTCGCATATTCCCGCTGTTCATCGGACAAGGGCGTGTCGAGCAGCAGGTCGCACATGCCGATCACGCCGTTCATCGGGGTGCGCAGTTCGTGGCTCATGTTGGCCAGGAACTCGCTCTTTGCCCGGTTGGCCGCCGCGGCTTCCTCCAGGGCCAGGTGTTCGGCGGCCAGGGCGCGTTCCCGGGCCACGGTCTGCTCGTGTTGCAGGCTGACATTCGAGGCCGCACCGCGGTAGCCCTGGAATTGTCCTTTGGAGTCGAATACCGGGACGCCGCTGACCGACAGCCAGACCCGCTTGTCGCCGGCCAGCCTGGCCTCGTACTCGAAGCGGTGGAAGGGGCGATGGGCGGCCAGGTCGGCAAAATGGGCCGCTATCCTGGCCTGCATTTCCGGGGCGTCGGTGACCATGATGTCCCGGCGCGACTTGCCGATGAGTTGCTGAACCTCGATGCCGAGCAGGGTGTGCAGATTGTCGGTCATGAAAGTGAAGCGGTGATCGGCGTCGGTTTCCCAGAACCACCAGTCGGAACTGGTCGAAAAGATGTCCCGGAAGCGTTGTTCGTTGGCAGCCAGGGACTGGTGTGCCGACAGCAGTCTTTGCTCGATCCGGCGGGTGCGCGTGGCCAGCGCCAGCAACAGCAGCACCGCTAGGCCGCCGGCCAGCAGCAATCCGGAGAGCAGCTTGCGCCGGGCTTCGGTGCGTTCGCTGCCGACATCGCGCAGGATGGCCATGGAGGCGACGGCTTCTCCTTCGACATCGGGCAGCGGCAGCAGGCTGGCCGACCAGTCTCTGCGTTCGCCATGCGATGTCAGCACCTCACCGGCCTGGCCGCCGGGGTGGGTGTTCCAGTAATCGGCCAGTTTTTCCGGCAGGCGCCGGCTGCCTTGCTGCTGGATGGCGATGCGTGGGTGCTCGTTCCAGAAACCGCTGAATCCCAACTCCAGTTTGCCGGCGGCAAACGCGGCTTCGCTGGTCGCCTGTTTGTCGACGGCCGTGATGACCTCGACTTCCAGCATCTCGCCGATGGCGCTGGCGAAATACTCTACCTCCTGCGCCAGTTCGATGTAACCGATCAGGGTGTCGCCGTCATGCCAGGGCAGGACATAACGCAGCGCATAGGTGCCGAGCGGACCGAGTTCCAGTCCGCCGCCCGGCTGGCCGCTGCGCATGGCGGCGTTCAGCGTCTTGCGGTCGATCGGGTCGCCGCTGCGTTGCGGTGCATGGACGCGGAGCAGGATGCGACCGTCCGGGCGGATGAAATACCAGTGGCTGATGCCGAACTGCTTGCGCAATTCGGCGAAGCGCTGGCGGCTGGCGTCGAGCAGGGCGGCATGATTGCCTTGCTGCATGGCCTGGCGCAGCTCTTCGTTGCCGGCGGCTTCGCGGGCGAACCAGCCCAGGTGCTGCAGGTTTTCGTGAAGCAGGCGTTGCCAGGCTGCCCCGGCCTGGCCGGCAACGCGCAAAGTGCGTTCGCTTTCCTGCCGGTCCTGATGCCATTGAAATACAGCCGCGAACACGACGACCAGTGCCAGCAGCACGCAGCCGACCGGAAGCAGAATCTGTCGCTGGAAACGCAGTGTCTGGGACGAAAGTGGCATCAACCGGCCGCGCGCCGGGCGCGGAGAGTGGAGGGCAGGGTGGGGCGGGGTGAGCGCTCAGCGATAGACGAGAACGGGAACCTTGGAATGGGTCAGTACCTTGTTCGTCTCGCTGCCCAGCAGGAAACCGCTGATGCCTTTACGGCCGTGCGAGGCCATGAAGATCAGGTCGCAACCGGATTGCTCGGCGGCATTGATGATCGCTTCGTAGGGGATGTCGCTGGTGGTCGACAGCGTGCTGCATTCGACGCCGGCTTCCTGGCACCAGGCGGTGACTTCGGCGAGATACTGGCTGGCTTGCTGTTCGGCCATTTCGGTGAATTTTTCCGGGGTGGTCGGATCGATCAGGGCACCTTCGCCGAAATAGGCGATCGGGTATTCCGGTTTGGCATAAAACGCCGTGACCCGGGCACCGGCCTCGCTGGCGAAGGATATGGCACGCTTGGCCGCGGCGCGTGACAGTTCGGATCCATCGGTCGGAACGAGAATGTGCTTGAACATGCTTTACCTCCTGAAATGAAGTGCTGGCGTTGCTTTCCGCCTTATTGAGGTTCATGCTACGCCAAGTCCGGAGGATTGCAAACATGCGACTTGGCTTTTACGGTGCGGTCGGTGAAGTGACCGGTTCCTGCACGCTGGTGGATACCGGCGAGTGCCGCTTTCTGGTCGATTGCGGCATGTTCCAGGGGGGCGCGGAAGCGCGTTCCAAGAACGAAAAGGCGCTCGACTTCGGTTTCGACGTGCGTCGTCTCGATTTCGTGCTGCTGACGCATGCCCACATCGACCATTCCGGTTTGCTGCCACGCCTGGCCATGCTCGGCTATCGCGGGCCGGTCTATGCGACCCGGGCCACCGCGGCCCTGCTCGAAGTCTTGCTGCCGGACAGCGCCCATATCCAGGAAAAGGAAGCCGAGTGGCAGATCCGCAATCGGCGGCGGCGCGGGCGCAGCGAGCGCGGCATCCAGCCGCCCCTGTATTCGGTCCTGCAGGCCCAGACCGTGCTCAAGCAGGTGCGGCCGGTCGACTACGGCCAGCGCGTCCGACCGAATGAGGGTATCGAAGTCTGTTTCCACAATGCCGGGCACATCCTCGGTTCGGCGTCGCTGGAAGTGCTCGTCCATGTCGGCGGGCGGGCCCGGCGGCTGGTTTTTTCCGGCGACCTGGGCATGCCCGGCCGGCCGGTGCTCAACGACCCGTCGGCGCCGCCGGCCAGTGCCGATGCCGTGCTCATCGAATCGACCTACGGCAACCGCCTGCACCGGCCGTTCGCCGAGACCGAAGAGGAAATCGTCGCCGCCTTCAAACGCACCCGGGCAGCCGGCGGCAATATCGTGATCCCGGCATTCGCCGTCGGCCGCACCCAGGAAATCCTCTACCTGCTGACCGACCTGGTCCGGCGCCAGCGGCTCGATCCGCTGAAAATCTATGTCGATTCCCCGATGGCCAACGCCGCCACCCGGATCACGCTCGAACATCGCGACCTGCTCGACGACCATACCTGCGAACTGATCGACTGGCAGCAGGCCCATCCCGACAAGGTGAACATCGAATTCGTCGCCGATGTCGAGCGCTCGCGGCAGTTGAACGACATCCGCCACGGGGCGGTGATCATTTCGGCCAGCGGCATGTGCGACGCCGGACGGATCAAGTACCACCTGCGCGAGAACCTTCGGCGCAGCGAATGCACGGTGATGATCGCCGGTTTCCAGGCGGCCGGGACGCTCGGCCGGCGCCTGGTCGACGGGGCCAGGCTGGTGCGCATCTTCGGCGAGACGGTGCCGGTGCGCGCGAAAATCTGCACCGTCGGCGGCCTGTCGGCGCATGCCGACCAGGCGGCCCTGCTCGACTGGCTGGCCGGCTTTCACAAGCCGCCGGGCAAACTTTTCGTGGTCCACGGCGAGGCAACTGCCTCGGCCGATTTCCGTGCTGCCGTACAGGCGCGTTTTGGCTGGGAGGAAGTGCATTTGCCCCTCCCGGGGAGCATGGTCACGCTGTAAGATGGTGATGAATTCGCCTCAGGGAGAACAACGCAATGTCCACTAAATCCGCAGCCCAGCATGACACCCTCGAACTTGACGGCCTGAGTCCGCTCGAGTCCCTGGGGAAATCGGTCAGCAAGGCCATCGACCCCTTCGGTGTGACGACCTCGCTGCTCAGCGCGCAGATGGCCTGGCTGATGCACCCGCAGGAACTGGTCCGCGCCGTCAATGCGCTGTCCGGCGACCTGCTCGCCCTGCAGGCCCACGTGACTCGACGTGCGCTCGGCATTCCGTCCGATGACGTGATCCAGCCCAATGCCGACGATGCGCGTTTCGCCAATCCGATCTGGACCGATTCGGCGTCCTGGGACATTGCCAAGGAGTGGTACCTGGCCTTCACCCACCGCCTGCAGGACATGTATTTCGAAACCCCCGGCCTGTCGGACAAGGAACGCCGGCGGGCCGCCTTCTGGCTGCGCAAGTGGCTGAACATGGTGGCACCGACCAATTTCTTCTGGACCAATCCGGTCGCCCTCGAACGTGCCGTCGCCACCCAGGGCGAAAGCCTGCGCCGCGGCTGGGAGAATTTCCAGCGCGACGTGAAGGCGAAGAACATCCAGATGGTCGAGCCCGACGCCTTCACCGTCGGCAAGGATCTGGCGACGACACCGGGCAAGGTGGTGTTCCGCAACCGCCTGGTCGAACTGATCCATTACACGCCGACCACCGACAAGGTGCGGGCCATGCCCATCGTCATCGTCACGCCGTGGATCAACAAGTTCTACATCCTTGACCTGACCGCCAAGAAGAGCCTGGTCAAATACCTGACCGACCAGGGTTTCTCGGTCTTCATCACCAGCTGGAAGAACCCGGATGCGGACATGCGCGACGTCCGTTTCGACGACTACCTGCTCGAAGGCGTCAACGAAGTCGTCCGCGTTGCCGGTGAATTCTGCAAGCAACCCAAGGTGCATCTGGTCGGTTACTGCATCGGTGGAACGCTGGTGTCGACCTACATGGCCTGGGCCAACAAGCGCTTTGGCGAAGACCAGGTGCCGGTTGCGCACTGGACGCTGTTCACCACCCTGACCGATTTCTCGAACCCCGGCGACATCGACGTCTTCATCGACGATGCCTGCATCAGTGCGCTCGAAGAGTCGATGGCCAAGAAAGGCTATCTCGACGGCAACGAGATGGCGACCTCGTTCCGCCTGCTGCGCTCGAACAGCCTGGTGTGGAGCTACTGGGTCAACAGCTACCTGCTCGGCGAACCCTTGCCGCCGTTCGACGTGCTGTTCTGGAACGTCGATTCGACGCGCATGCCGCAAGCCATGCACGCCTGGTACCTGCGCGAGCTCTACCTGAACAACAAGCTGATCAAGCGCGACTCGCTGACCGTTGCCGGCGAACCGATCGACCTCGACCGCATCGTCCAGCCGCTTTACGCGGTGACTGCCGAGGACGATCACATCGCGCCGTGGAAGCAGTGCTACCGCATTCGCAAGTACGTCAACGTCAAGGCGCCGGTGCGCTTCGTGCTGTCGACTTCCGGGCACATCCTGGGCATCGTCAACCCGCCGGTCAATCCGCCCAAGCGGGCTTACTGGATCGCCGAACCCGAACGCAACGAGCACTGGGAGCAGTGGCAGGAACGTGCCGAGAAGAAGCCCGGCACCTGGTGGGAGGACTGGACGGCCTGGCTGGGCCAACGCACCGGCGAGCTGGTCGAGGCCTACCCGGCGACCAACCGCAAGTTCCCCGGGCTGGCCGATGCCCCGGGTACCTACGTGCTGGAAAAATGAGCACCGACCTGCTGCGCATCGTGCGCATCAACGAGGAGATCAAGGCGGTCGTCGGGGTCGCCTTCAAGATCAACATCATGGCGCTCAACGCCATCTTCCTCGCCAAACGCGCCGGTACGGCGGCACTGGGTTTCGGTGTGCTGTCCAACGAGTTGCGGGTTTTCTCCCAGGATTTGCGCACCTGCATGGGCGGCTTGAGCGGACTGATCCATCGCTGCGTCAACGAGGTCTCGGTCGTCCTCCAGGACGTTCGCCATATCCGCTTGCTGCGTGAGGCGGTGGCCGGAACGTCGCGGCCCGAACTGGGACTGGCGCTGAAACGGCGCGAACTGGCCAACGGCGAGCACCAGGCCCGTCTGGCCAGCCTGCGCCGGCAGTTGCAGCGGGCGCTCGACGATGCCTTCCAGCTGGTCGAACTGGGCGGTGTGCTGGCCAAGTCGGCGAAGATCGAAGCGGCTTACGGACAGGGCTTCGCCGGGGCGCTGGCCCAGGTGTCGGGGGAATTCGACGGGATCGTCGAGGAAATCCGCAACTCGCTGCAGGCCTTGCAGCGTTCGGAATTTTTCAAATAAAACGGATGGCGGGGGCAGGGTGAAGAAAACCAGCACGATTTACCAGGACGGCGATCACAAGTGGGTCGCCATCGTCAGGGACAACGAACGCCCCGGACACCTGATCGATACCAACGAATACCTGGTCATGCACGGCGGCAAGGCCATCCTGCTCGACCCGGGCGGTGCCGAGGTCTTTCCGGCCGTGTTCTCGGCCCTGGCCGGGGAATTCGATCCGTCCGCCCTGAGCGGCATCTTCGCCTCGCATCAGGACCCGGACATCTGCTCCTCGCTGGCCCTGTGGCTGGAATTCAATCCGGGCATGAAATGCTACGTCAGCTGGCTGTGGTCCAGCTTCATCCCGCATTTCGGCGGCACGGCCGATACTTTCGTCTCGATTCCCGACGAGGGCATGGACATTGCGCTCGACGGGCTGACCCTGCAGGCGGTGCCGGCGCATTACCTGCACTCCTCGGGCAATTTCCACCTCTACGACCGGCAGGCCAAGATCCTGTTCTCCGGCGACGTTGGCGCCGCCCTGCTGCCGGCCGGCCAGGATGGGCTGTTCGTCGAGAATTTCGATAGCCACATCCGCCATGCCGAAGCCTTCCACAAACGCTGGATGGGGTCGAACGAAGCCAAGCGCCGCTGGTGCGAGCGGGTGGCGGCAATGGACATCGACATGCTCTGCCCGCAACACGGGGCCATTTACCGCGGTGCTGATGTCAGACGTTTCATCGACTGGTTCGACGGGCTGACCGTCGGCGTCCTGCACGGTTGAGGCATTTCCCGGTTTTGATGCGGATCAAGGCCGTCGGGGGCGGGCGGGGCGGACAATCGTCCTGAACCAACCCCCAAGGAAAACATCATGACGATCCGGGAATTCATGAGCGACGATCACCGCCACTGCGATGATCTTTTTGCCCTGGCCGAGCAGGCCGCCGCCGACGGCAGCCTGACCCGCGCGCGTAGTGCCTTCGGCGATTTCCAGATGGCCATGCTGCGCCATTTCATCGGCGAGGAACAGACCCTGTTCCCGGCCTTCGAGGAACGTACCGGCATGCGCATGGGGCCGACCCAGGTGATGCGCATGGAGCACGAACAGATGCGCGAACTGATGGTCGCTACCGTCGATGCGCTGGCGCAGGACGACGCCGAATCCTTCCTCGGTCAGCTGGAAACCCTGCTGATCATGATGCAGCAGCACAACATGAAGGAAGAGAACGTGCTCTACCCGATGTGTGACCAGCATCTGGCCGCCGAGCAGGACGGCTTGATCGAACGCCTGCAGGGCGATCTGCAGACCGCCTGATGACGCTCCAGGCTGAACGCGTCGTTGACGGGCGGTTCATGGAACCGCCCCAGCCCTTCGTGGCGACCATGGAAATGCTCGACACCCTGCAGCCCGGCGAGGAAATGCAGTTGCTGCTCTACCGCGAGCCGCACCCGCTATATCGCGTTCTGCAGCAGAACGGACATGGCTGGCGGACCGAATTGCAGGACGATGGCACCTTCGTGGTCACCATCCGCTGCTGAGCTTCCATGCAAGCCCTGCTGTCCTACGATCAAAGTCCGCCGCTGTCGGCGCCGCTGCGTTTCTTCCTGACTGCACCCTTATTCCTGGTTCTGGCTGGCGCCCTGGCCGTGCTTGAAGGCGAGGCGTTGTTTGCCTCGCGGTGGACGCCGGCAGCGCTGGCGGCAACCCACCTGGTCACCGCCGGTTTCATGCTGCAGATCATGGTCGGGGCGCTGATCCAGATCCTGCCGGTGCTGGCCGGCGCCAACCTGGCCCGGCCGCGCCTGATCGCCGGCATCGTCCATCCGGGGCTGGCGCTCGGTGCGCTGGCACTGGCGTTTGGCTTCCTGCAATCGGCGCCGGGCTGGCTGCACGCCGCCGGGGTGCTGCTCGGCGCCAGCCTGGCGGTTTTCATCGGGGCGGCGGGGCTGGCCATCTTCCGGGTGCCGTCGACCAGTCCGAGCATCCGCGGACTCAAGCTGTCGGTGATCGCCCTGGCGGTGACCGCGGCGAGCGGTCTGTTAATGCTGCTGGCGCTGGCCGGCGGCTGGGCCGTGGCGCTGATGCCGCTGGCCGACCTGCACGCAGCCTGGGGGCTGGGTGGTTGGGCCGGCATCCTGCTGGCGGCGGTGGCTTACGTGGTGGTGCCGATGTTCCAGCTGACGCCGGGCTACCCGGCGAAACCCGCGTGGCGTTTCCCGCTGCTGCTGATGGCGGCGCTGCTGTTGTGGAGCCTGGCCTGGGCCGTCTCTGCCGAAGTGCTGCAACGCCTGGCGCAGGCGGCGCTGGCGGCCGGCGGCCTGCTCTTCGTCGGGCAGACGATGAAACTGCAGGCGGCGCGCCGCCGGGCCCGCCCGGATTCGACCTTTCGCTACTGGCAGGGAGCCTTGTCCGCCTCGCTGCTGGCCTTGCTCATGCTGCTGGCTTCGGCCGTGCATCCGCCGCTGGCCGGGGTGCCGGCGTGGATGGGCGTGTTCGGCGTCCTGATCCTGCTCGCCGGCCTGTCCGCCTTCATCATCGGCATGCTCTACAAGATCGTTCCCTTCCTGCTGTGGCTGCACCTGCAGCCCTTGGCCCGGCCGGGCAAGCCGGTGCCGCCGATGAACAAGTTGCTGGCCGACAAGGATGGACTGGGGCAATGGCGCCTCTATCTGGCCACGCTGCTGCTGGCCGTCGCTGCGGCGATCCGGCCGGACTGGCTGGCCGTGCCGGCCGGACTGTGCCTGATGGCTGCGGCCGGCTGGCTGTGGTGGAACCTGGCGGTCGGCGCGCGCAACTATCGACGGGCCCGGCTGGCGGCGGTCAGCGCATGAGCTACGTTCTGCTCAAGCATCTGCACGTCACCTGCGTCGTGCTCAGTGGCACGGGATTCCTGTTGCGCTTGTTCTGGATGTGGCGGCAGTCGCCCTGGCTGCAGCGGCGGATCAGCCGGGTGCTGCCGCACGTTGTCGACAGCCTGTTGTTGCTGAGCGCGCTGAGCCTGGCCTGGATCAGCGGCCAGTATCCGTTTGCTATGGACTGGCTGACCGCCAAGCTGATCGGCCTGCTGCTCTACATCGGCTGCGGCATGATGGCGCTGAAACGCGGCCGGACGATGGCCATCCGCCTGCGTTTCGGCGGGCTGGCGGTGCTTGCCTACGGCTACATCGTCGCCGTGGCGCTGACCCGCCAGCCGCTGCCCTTCGTTTAGACCACGCCCTGCGCCAGCATTGCGTCGGCGACCTTGACGAAGCCGGCGATGTTGGCGCCATCGACATAGCTGACCTTGCCGTCGGCGGCACGGCCGTAGCGCAGGCAGGTTTCGTGGATGTCGACCATGATCTGGTGCAGGCGGGCATCGACTTCCTCGCGCGGCCACGACAGGCGCATCGCGTTCTGGCTCATTTCCAGGCCAGAGGTGGCGACGCCGCCGGCGTTGCTGGCCTTGCCCGGGGCGTAGAGCACCTGGCTGGCTTCGAACAGCCGGACCGCGTCAGCGGTCGACGGCATGTTGGCGCCTTCGGCAACGCAGATCACGCCGTTGTCGATCAGCGTGCGCGCATCGCCGGCGTCGAGTTCGTTCTGCGTCGCGCAGGGCAGGGCGACATCGACCGGGATGTGCCAGGGACGGACGCCGGGCAGGAAGGTGGCGCCGACGCGGCCGGCGTAATCGCTGACGCGGCCGTAAAGGTGGTTCTTGACCTCCATCAGTTCGGCCAGCTTTTCGGCGGTGAAGCCTTCCTCGTCGAGAATGGTGCCGCTGGAGTCGGATACGGTGACCACCTTGGCGCCCAGCGCCATGGCCTTTTCAACGGCGTACTGAGCGACGTTGCCGGCGCCGGAAACGCTGACGCGCAGGCCTTCGAAGCTGCGACCTTGCTGCTTGAGCATTTCCTCGGCGAAATAGACGGTGCCGTAGCCGGTCGCTTCCGGGCGGATCAGCGAACCGCCGAAACTCAGGCCCTTGCCGGTGAATACGCAATCGGCGCGGTTCGACAGCTTCTTCATCATGCCGGCCATGAAGCCGACCTCGCGGCCGCCGACGCCGATGTCGCCGGCCGGCACGTCGGTGTCGCTGCCGATGTGGCGGAACAGTTCGCTGACGAAGGCCTGACAGAAGCGCATCACCTCACCCGGGCTGCGGCCCTTCGGATCGAAGTCGGAACCGCCCTTGCCGCCGCCCATCGGCAACGTGGTCAGGGCGTTCTTGAAGGTCTGCTCGAAAGCCAGGAACTTGAGGATCGACAGGTTGACCGACGGGTGGAAGCGGATGCCGCCCTTGTACGGACCGATGGCCGACGAGTGCTGGATGCGGTAGCCGCGATTGACCTGGACGTCGCCGTGGTCGTCGACCCAGGAAATACGGAACATGACCACCCGCTCCGGCTCGACCAGGCGGTCGAGCAGGCCCTGTTCGGCGTATTTCGGATGCTGCTGGATGAAGGGCCAGAGGCTTTCGATGACTTCATCCACCGCCTGGTGGAACTCGGGTTGCCCGGGGTTTCGTGCGGCAACATGTTGGGTGAAGTCATGGAATGAGGTGTAGCGCACGATCGGGTCTCCCTTGATGTGATTAGTGTCCTGCTTGTTTTTCTGGCTGGATGACCTCAACCACGGTCAGCCGGCGGGTGCTGCCGCCCGGAAAGTCCCACTCGATCTCCTGGCCAACGCCGAGGCCGATCAAGGCGGCGCCGACCGGCGCAAAAACCGAGACCTTGCCGGCAGCGGCTTCAGCTTCTTCCGGGAAGACAATCTCGATTTCGCGGCTGTTGCCGGTCTCGTGTTCGGTGTAGCGCACGCGCGAGCCCATGGTGACGATGTTAGTTTTCATTGAGTCGTCTGGGATAACAATGGCGCGCTCAAGCTCCGCGCGCAGATCCGGAGGCGGCTGGATAGCCATCAGGCGGACGAAATCCATCTCGCTGATGATCAGGTTAGTCTGTTGCATTTAATGTGTTTTTTCTGTTTCGTGTGTTTGGCTCAGCCAAGCAAATTAATGGACCAAGGATGTTAGTTGCACAGGCTGGTCTTGATAAGTCGGCAAGTTTGAATAAGACTGTTTCCATTACGGAAACAATGGATGTGCCATGCACGACATCAACGACATGCTGCTGTTCGCCCAGGTGGTCAAGGCCCGCAGTTTTTCCGGGGCGGCCTTGCGCCTGGGAATTTCCAAATCCCGGGTGAGCAAGTCGGTGGCCCGGCTGGAAGCGGCGCTCGGCGTCCGCCTGCTGCAGCGCAGTACGCGCCGGCTGAGCCTGACCGAAGTGGGCGAGGCCTATTTCGAGCATTGCGACCGCATCCTCGACGAACTGGCGCGCGCCGACAGCACCATCGGCAGCCTGCACCAGACGCCGCGCGGCAAGCTGCGCTTCAGTGCGCCGGTGGCTTTCAGCACGCTGCACGTGGCGCCGGCACTGGCCGATTTCATGCTGCAGTACCCGGAGCTGTCGGTGGACATGACGATCAGTGACCGCCTGGTCAATCTGGTCGACGAAGGCTACGACCTGGCCTTGCGTATCGCTCCGGAGCCCGGCGGCAACCTGGTCGCCCGGCGCCTGGCGCCGATCCGGCGGAAGATCTGCGCCAGCCCGGCCTACCTGTCGCGCTGGGGCGTGCCGCAGGTGCCTGCCGATCTGGCTCGGCATAACTGTCTCGACTACACCTATCTGACGACGCAGGGTTTCTGGCACCTGCAGGGGCCGGACGGCGACATTTCGGTGCCGGTGTCAGGTTCGCTGCGCATCAACGACGACGAGGCACTGTCGCAGGCCGTCCTCGGCGGTCTCGGCCTGGCGCTGCTGCCGACCTTCATCATCGGCAGCGAACTGCAGGCCGGAAGGTTGGTCGAAGTGTTGCCGGGCTATGTGCCGATCGAACGCTTCATCTACGCCGTGCATCTGCCGAATCGCCATCTGCCGCTGAAGGTACGCGCCTTCATCGATTTCCTGCAGCAGCGCTTCGGCGAACAGCCTTACTGGGATCAGCCCGGCGAACGCCTGTGGCTGGGCCTGAGTCGATGACGAGGAAATGCCGATGAAACGTCTGTTGATGGTCGCCGGTCTGGTGGCTGGTCTGGGATTGCCGGCGCAGGCCGAGGTGCTGCGCAGCGAACGCGAGGATTTCCGGGTGCGCGTGCTCAGCGAGGGGCTGGTGCATCCTTGGGCGCTGGCTTTTTTGCCCGACGGTCGCATGCTGGTTAGCGAGCGGCCGGGGCGCCTGCGCTTGCTGGCGGCCGACGGTCGTGTCGATCCGCGCCCGGTGGCGGGCGTGCCGGCGGTTGCGGCGAGCGGACAGGGCGGTTTGCTCGACGTCGTGCTGCATCCGGACTTTGCCGCCAACGGCTGGATTTACCTGAGCTACGCCGCGGCCGGCGAGGGCGGGGTTGGTACCGAGGTGGCGCGCGGACGCTGGGTGTCCGATGCCGCCGGTCACCGGCTGGAAGACCTGCGGGTGATTTACCGGCAAAGGCCGAAATCGTCCGGTGGGCAGCATTTCGGCTCGCGCCTGGTGTTCGACCGGGACGGCTTCCTGCACATCAGCCAGGGCGATCGCGGCACGATGGCACGGGCGCAGCAGCTCGACGATCTGGCCGGCAAGCAGGTCCGGCTGCACGACGATGGTCGGGTGCCAGCGGACAATCCCTGGCGGGGAGTGGCCGGTGCGCATCCGGAAATTTTCAGCGTCGGCCATCGCAACGTCCAGGGGGCGGCGCTGCACCCGGTCAGCGGCGCTTTGTGGACCCATGAGCACGGCCCCCAGGGCGGCGACGAGATCAATATCGTGCGCAAAGGACGCAACTACGGCTGGCCGGTGATCACTCACGGGGTGAATTACGTGATTGGCACGAAAATCGGCGTCGGCACGCATCGCGAGGGGTTGGAGCAGCCCCTGTACCAATGGACGCCGTCGATTGCTCCGTCGGGCATGGCCTTCTATGTCGGCGAGCGTTTTCCCGCGTGGCGCGGCAACCTGTTCGTCGGCGCGCTGAAATACCAGATGCTGGTCCGCCTGGAACTCGACGGCGAGCGGGTGGTGCATGAAGAGCGCCTGCTGAGCGGGCGCGAAGGTCGGATTCGCGATGTCCGTCAGGGGCCGGACGGCTTGATCTACCTGCTTACCGACGCGCCTGACGGCAAGCTGCTGCGTCTTGAACCGGCGCGCTGAAACTCAGGCGCGGTGGTTCATCAGCGCCTTGAGGCCGTTTACGTTGAGAATGCGGATATGCTTCTGCTGCACCGCGATATAGCCTTCTTCCTGGAATTTCGAGAAGGCGCGCGAGACGGTTTCCAGCTTGAGGCCGAGGTAGCTGCCGATTTCCTCGCGCGTCATGCGCAGGTAGAACTCGGCGTGCGAGAAGCCACGTGCGGTAAAGCGCTGTGACAGGTTGAGCAGGAAGGCGGCCAGGCGCTCTTCGGCGCGCATCGTGCCGAGCAGCATCATCACGCCGTGATCGCGGACGATCTCGCGGCTCATCACCTTGTGGAAGTGGTGCTGCAGGTTGTGGATCTCGCGCGACAGGCTTTCCAGCCGGTTGAACGGGATCGCGCAGATCTCGCTGTCCTCGAGGGCGATGGCGTTGCAGGTATGGTGTTCGGTGCTGATGCCGTCGAGGCCGAGCAGTTCGCCGGCCATCTGGAAGCCGGTCACCTGGTCGCGGCCGTCTTCGAGCAGCACGTCGGTCTTGAAGAAGCCGCTGCGGATCGCGTAGATCGAGTCGAAAGCCTCGCCGGCACGGTACAGGTGATCGCCGCGTTTGATCCGGCGGCGGGTCGAAATGAGGTCGTCGAGACGCTCGAGTTCCTCAAGGCTGAGACCGAAGGGCAGGCACAGTTCGCGCAGGTTGCAGTTGGAGCAGGCCGTCTTGATGACGGTCAGCGTAATTTCCTGATTCAACGGGATTGTGTTGGGCATTGGCAACCTGCGTTGGCTTGATCCATGTCAACCGGAACTGCGATCCATCCCCACATAATCGAGCCTAAACTTGGCGCTATGTTAAATGAATTTCGCAACTGAAAACCTCGTCTTCGATCCACAGATCATTCGCCGTTTTGACGTTAACGGCCCGCGTTATACGTCGTATCCCACCGCAGACCGCTTTGTCGAAGCATTCGACTCGGAGGCTGCAGCGCTCTGGCTCGGCAAGCGCAACATCGGCGGTATCAGCCGGCCGCTGTCATTATACTTCCACATCCCCTTCTGCAACACCATCTGTTATTACTGTGCCTGTAACAAGATCATCACCAAGGATCACGGGCGCAGTGCCAAGTACCTGAAGTACCTGGGCAAGGAACTCGCCCTGCAGAGCGCTTCGCTCGAAGGCCGCGACGGTGAGCACGAGGTCATCCAGCTGCACTGGGGCGGAGGTACGCCGACCTTCCTGTCGCACGACGAGATGCGCCAGCTGATGGCCGAGACGCGCAAGCACTTCAAGCTGCTCGACGGCGGTGAGTACTCGATCGAGGTCGATCCGCGCAAGGTCGATGCGGCCACCGTGGCCCTGCTCGGCGAGCTCGGTTTCAACCGGATGAGCGTCGGCGTCCAGGATTTCGACGAAAAGGTCCAGGTCGCCGTCAATCGCGTGCAGAGCGAAGAGGAAACCTTCAACGTGATCAAGGCGGCGCGCGCCAGCGGCTTCAAGTCGGTGTCGATCGACCTGATCTACGGCCTGCCGCACCAGAGCGTGATGGGCTTCAACCGGACCCTGGAGCGGGTGCTGGCGATGGACCCGGATCGTCTGTCGATCTACAACTACGCGCACCTGCCGGGCCTGTTCAAGCCGCAGCGGCGGATTGCCGATGCCGACCTGCCGACGCCGGATGCGCGCCTGCAGATCCTGGCGCTGGCGATCAAGAAACTGACCGACGCCGGTTATGTGTTCATCGGCATGGACCACTTCGCCAAGCCCGACGACGAGCTGGCCGTGGCCCAGCGTCAGGGCCGCCTGCACCGCAATTTCCAGGGCTACTCGACCTATGCCGATTGCGACATGCTGTCCTTCGGCATTTCGTCGATCAGCAAGGTCGGGCCGACCTACTACCAGAACGTCAAGACTCTGGACGAATACTACGACCGGCTCGACGCGCCGATGCTGCCGGTGATTCGCGGCATCGAACTGACCGCCGACGACATCCTGCGCCGCTCGATCATCCAGGCGCTGATGTGTCATTTCGAGCTGTCGATCGAGAGCATCGAGAGTGCGCACCTGATCGACTTCCACAAGTACTTTGCCGCCGAGATCGAGGATTTGCGCGAGCTGGAGCGCGGTGGTCTGCTCAAGA
The DNA here is from genome assembly GCF_937982035.1 of uncultured Azonexus sp. NCBI lineage: Bacteria > Pseudomonadati > Pseudomonadota > Betaproteobacteria > Rhodocyclales > Azonexaceae > Azonexus > uncultured Azonexus sp. Next base: position 38,708 of record NZ_CALJNI010000006.1, on the reverse strand, counting down.
TCGAACGCGAATGGATCACCGTGCTGCCGCCGGGGCGCATGCTGGTGCGCGTCATCGCCATGGCCTTCGACCGCTACCTGCGCGCCGACCGGCAGCGTACGCGTTACTCGAAGGTGATCTGACGGTGCCGGCGGAGGGGCGGGCGGGTTAAACTTCCCGTCTGTTTCCTGTCCAGCCCTGTTTCATGCCCGATACCGGTTTTCTTGCCCTGTTCCTTGTCGGTTTGCTCGGCGGCGCACATTGTGTCGGCATGTGCGGCGGTATTGTCGGCGCCCTGGCCATGGGCGGTGCGTCGCGCTGGTCGATGCACCTGGCCTACAACGGCGGTCGCATCCTCTCCTATGCCGCTGCCGGCGCCCTGGCCGGTGCCCTCGGTGCGGCCAGCCTGGGGCTGGAAGGGCAGGTGCCGGCGCGGCTGATCCTCTACTTGTTTGCCAACCTGATGCTGATCGCGCTGGGTTTTTACCTGCTCGGTGCGACCCGGGCGCTGGCGTTCACCGAGCGCGCCGGCCAGGCGCTATGGCGCCGCATCCAGCCGCTGACCCGGCGCTTCCTGCCGGCCACCACCGTCCGTCAGGCCTTTCCGCTGGGCCTGTTGTGGGGCTGGCTGCCTTGCGGACTGGTATACAGCGCGCTGGCCAGTGCCTTGTCGGCCGGTTCGGCCGGGCGTGGCGCCGCCCTGATGCTGGCTTTCGGGCTGGGAACCCTGCCCAATCTGCTGCTCGCCGGCATCCTTTTTTCGCGGCTCAACGAATTTGTCCGCCGGCCCGTGGTCCGTATCTTGTCCGGCCTGCTGATTCTCGGCTTCGGGATTTACGGCCTGTACGCTTTGCCCTACCTGATGGAGAACGTCTGAGGTGACTGACAAGACCCCGCCTGACAGTGCGGAACAGGTGATCGAATTCGCCATTGGCGGCATGACCTGTGCCGCCTGTTCCACGCGCCTGGAAAAGGTGCTCAACCGCCAGGCCGGCATGCAGGCCAACGTCAATCTGGCCGCCGAGCGGGCGCGTGTACGCCTGAGCGGGGTCGGGCCGGATGCGGTGATCGCGGCGGTGGCCAAGGCTGGCTTTTCTGCGACCCTGGTCGATGCCGGAACCCGCGAGCGGGAAAAGCAGGAGAAGGAACGGGTCTATCGGCAGGAGGTCCGCCGTTTCTGGATCGCCGTCGCGCTGACCTTGCCGCTGGTTGGTCAGATGATCTTCATGTTCGGCGAGGGCGGGCACGAGAACGAGTTGCCGCGCTGGCTGCAACTGCTGCTGGCGACGCCGGTCCAGTTCTGGATCGGCTGGCGTTTCTACGACGGCGCGGCCAAGGCCTTGCGCGGCGGCGGTGCCAACATGGATGTGCTGGTTGCGCTCGGCACCAGCATGGCCTGGGGCTTCTCGGCCGTGGTCACGGTGTTCGGCCTGCACGATCAGCATGTGTATTTCGAGGCCGGGGCGGCGGTGATCACCCTGGTCCTGCTCGGCAAATTGCTTGAGGCCAGGGCCAAGGCGCGCACCTCGGAAGCGATCGAGTCGCTGATCCGCCTGCGCCCGAAAACCGCCCGCGTCGAGCGCGACGGGCAGTGGCTGGAACTGCCCGTCGATGCGCTGATGCCGGGCGACATCTTCCTGGTACGTCCGGGCGAGAGCGTGCCGGTGGACGGCGAGGTCATCGACGGCGAGTCCAGCGTCGATGAGGCGATGCTGACCGGCGAGAGCATGCCGGTGGGCAAAGCTGCCGGCGACCGCGTGTTTGCGGCGACGGCCAACGGCCAGGGGGCCTTGCGCTGCCGGGCCACCGGCGTCGGCGAACAGACCCTGCTGGCCGGCATCATCCGCCTGGTCGGCGAGGCGCAGGGTTCGAAGGCGCCGGTGCAGCGCCTGGCCGACCGCATTTCCGGGATATTCGTGCCGGTGGTCTGCTTGATCGCGCTGGCGACCTTTGTTGCCTGGTGGTGGATCGGTGGTGAATTTGCCGAAGCGCTGGTCAATGCGGTTGCCGTGCTGGTCATTGCCTGCCCGTGCGCGCTCGGCCTGGCGACGCCGACGGCGATCATGGTCGGCACCGGCCAGGGCGCCCGCGTTGGCATTCTGGTGCGCAATGCCGAGGCGCTCGAACGCGCCCAGAAGATCGGTGTCCTGGCGCTCGACAAGACCGGGACGCTGACCTGCGGTCAGCCGCAGGTCACCGATGTGGTGCCCATGGCCTGCAATCGCGAGGAAGCGTTGCGCCTGGCTGCGGCGCTCGAACACCAATCCGAGCATCCGCTGGCGCGTGCCGTGGTGGCGGCGCATGGCGACGGAGAACTGCCGCCAGTCAGCAATTTCCGGGCGCTGGCCGGACACGGCGTGAGCGGCGAAGTCGATTCCCGCGTCTTGCGACTTGGTTCGCCGGCCTGGTTCGGGCTGCACGACGATGCGGCGATTGCCGAACTGCAGTCGGCCGGCAAGACGGTCGTGGTGCTGGCGGAAATGAATGGTGAGGAGCCAACTGCAGTGCTGGCGCTGCTCGCCATCGCCGACGCGTTGCGGCCGACGTCGCGGCAGGCCGTGGCGCAGTTGCGGGCGCAAGGCATCCGCGTGGTGATGCTGACCGGTGACAATGTGGCGACTGCCGCGGCGATTGCCGCCCAGGCCGGCATCGACGAATTCCGCGCCGGCATCCTGCCCGGCGACAAGGCGGCGGCGATCAATGCCCTGAAATCCGGAGATGCCCTGGTAGCCATGGTCGGCGACGGTGTCAACGATGCGCCGGCGCTGGCTGCGGCCGATGTCAGCTTCGCCATCGGCGCCGGTTCGGATGCGGCCATCGAGGCCGCCGACCTGACCCTGATCCGCAACGACCTGCGCGGTGTGGCCGACGCCATCGCCTTGTCCAGGGCGACTTTGGGCAAGATCCGGCAGAATCTGTTCTTTGCTTTCGTTTACAATGTTTCGGGTTTGCCGCTTGCGGCAATGGGCTTGTTGAATCCGGTCATTGCCGGTGCGGCGATGGCAATGAGTTCGGTCTCGGTGGTGACCAACTCCTTGCTGCTCAAGCGCTGGCGGCCGCAGGACCTGAAACGATAGAAGGGAAAGTGGCGTAGCGATGACCGGGGTGGCCAGCGAAGGGACCAACTTGTTTCAGGCCACCATGGAGGCGGCCCAGGTCGGCATCTTCGTTCTCGGCGGCGGGCGTTTCATTTACGTCAATCCCTTCATGTGCGAGCTGTTCGGCTATAGCGCCGAGGATTTCCAAAGCCGTATCGGCCCGCTCGATCTGGTCGTTCCCGAACAGCATGACTTGGTGCGCGAACAACTCGCCCTGCGTGCCGCCGGGGTGCCGGGGCAGGCGTACGAACTGACCGCCCGGCGCCGGGACGGCTCGCTGTTCACCATGTCGGTGCTCGGCATGCCGGCGACCTTCGGCGATCTGCCAGTGTCGGTGGGCACGGTGCTCGACGTCACCGAGCGCAAGAACGCCGAACGGCGCATCCGCGAGCTGGCCGATTTCGACGCCCTGACCGGCTTGCCGAACCGGCGCCTGCTGCACGATCGCATGGCGCAGATGATTGCTTCGGCCGAACGCGATGGCGGTACCGCCGCCCTGATGTTCCTCGACATCGACCACTTCAAGCGGGTCAACGATTCACTGGGCCACAGCGTCGGCGACGACCTGCTGTGCGCCTTGGCGCAGCGCTACACCGGCGTGGTGCGCCGGGTCGATACGCTGGCGCGCCTGGGCGGCGACGAGTTCATCATCTTGCTTCCCGATGTCAGCGCCGCCAGCGCGGCGGATGTCGCCCGTCGGGTGCTGGAAATTGCCGGCTCGTCGTTTTCGGTCGGCGGGCATGAACTGACGGTGACTTCGTCGATCGGCATCAGCCTGTATCCGCAGGACGGCCGGGATATCGACACCCTGCTCAAGAACGCCGATACGGCGATGTACAAGGCCAAGGAGCTCGGGCGCAACACCTTCCAGTTCTATTCCCGGGAGATGAACACGGCGACGCTGGAACGGCTGATGATGGAGAGCAGCCTGCGTCATGCGCTGACCGGGGAGGAGTTCGAACTGCACTACCAGCCGCTGGTCTGCCTGCGTAGCGGCGAGATCGTCGGCGTCGAGGCGCTGATCCGCTGGTGCCACCGCGATCTCGGGATGATCATGCCGGATCGGTTCATCCAGGTGGCGGAGGATACCGGCATGATCAACCCGATCGGCGACTGGGTCCTGTTCGAAGCCTGCCGCCAGGCGCAGGCCTGGATCGACGCCGGCCTGTCGCTACGGACCATGGCCGTGAACGTGGCGCCGGTGCAGTTCCGCCAGGCCGGATTCGTCGAGATGGTCGCCGGTGCCCTGGGGACAACGGGGTTGGCGGCTGAGCGCCTGGAACTCGAATTGACCGAGCGGACGGTGATGCACGACGCTGAATTCACCCTCGGCACGCTGTCGGCACTCAACCGCATGGGCGTGTGCCTGTCGCTCGACGATTTCGGCACCGGCTATTCCTCGCTGGCTTACCTGAAGCGTTTTCCGGTCGGCAAGCTGAAGATCGACCGTTCCTTCATCATGGACCTGGAAACCGATCACGATGACCGGGCGATTGCGTCGACCATCGTCAACATGGGCAGCAGCCTGCGCCTGACCGTGCTCGCCGAGGGCGTGGAGACCGCCGAGCAGCTCACCCTGCTGCGCCAGATGGGGTGCGGCATGGTTCAGGGGTATCATTTCAGCCGTCCCGTGACGGCAGCCCGGATGACCGAACTGCTGCGCGATCAACCCTTTCGTTACGAGAAATGAGCCATGGAAAATACCGAGATCAGCATCGGCGGCATGAGCTGCCAGGGGTGCGTGAAGAACATTACCGGCGTCCTGACCGCGCTGGCCGGCGTCGCGACGGCCGACGTGTCGCTGGAAAAGGCATCGGCGACGGTGGTTTTCGACCCGCAGGCGATTTCCCGGGCTGAATTGCTGGCGGCGATCGAGGATGCGGGGTTCGATGCCGAGTGAGCCTGCCGGTGCGGCATGTCTGCTGGTGGCGAAACCGCCCGCAGATATGCCGGAGGCTTTGCGCGTTGATTTACTGGTGGCGCTTGATGGCGTATGCCGGGTGGAGCGGGGGACAATAGAGAGGCTGAGGCAGGTATTTGCCGGAGAGACGACGGCGCTGGTCCTGTTGGACAGTTATGCCGAGGTGGCCGGCGAAGATGAGTTGCTGCTGGTCGCCTTTGCCCCCGCGCGCCGTATCGATGTTCTTTCGTTCATGCTCGAAGCGGGGTGTGAGCAATTCCATCAGTACCCGAACGGCCGAAGCGAATGAACCGGGGAGGCGAAAACGCTCCCCGGACTGCTTCTCCCCAGCTTATTCCGGGGTGACCTCAAGGGTTGCCGCATAGGACAGTCGCCGCTGTGTTGCTTGCGGAATGCTGGTGTTTTTGTCCGTAAGCTCAGCCTCCAGCCAGTACATGCCGGCCTCGGGCCAGGTGACGGTAAATTTTCCGTCAGCGCCGGTTTTCATCGAAATATTGTCCAGGCGATTGCGGTGCCGGGTGCCGCCACGAATGATGTTGACTTCGATATCGGGTGCCGGCTTGCCGTCGGCAATCAGTTGAAAGCTCGCCGATTGTCCCTGGACCAGATCGTTGGGATGGCTTACGGCCAGTAACTCCAGCCCGCTGTTCCGTGCGGGGACGGCGCCCGGATTGCCCAGGCTGACGAAGGTTTCAACCCGGCCGAAATTTTCTGTCACCACCAGATCGGTGGCTTCCTTGGGTATCGCAGTCGCCAGCGCCTCGGGAGCGCCACGCCAGCGCTTGTTTTCACCATTCAGGCGGTAGGTGGCGAAGGCACCCCGATTGGTTATGGTCAACTGATATGTGCCCGTCTGTTGCAGTTTCAGATCGAATACGCTGCGCAGTTTGCCGCGATGGGGGTTATCGATCGTGACCGAGCTTCCATCTGGTGCGCGCACGCTCAGGTTTTCCAGAGCCAGAGGCAGGTAGTTGAAGACAAACAGGTCATTTGAGACTGCCGCATCGACAGTGATGGTTTCAGCTTTCGACAGGACAGTGGATGAAGGTAAGAGCCAGACGTTGTGGGCGAGGGAAATGGCGGGCAACATCGAGCAGATGCCAGCTAGTGCAAGACGAATGGTCGAGTTTTTCATGATGGTTCCTGGGGAGATTTAAGGCGTGAGTTTCAGGATGACTTCACCGAGTTCTTCGCTACCTTTGGCGCGCTCTGTCGTCGGTTGTCGGGGAGGCCAGGTGACGGGCAGGTTAACGATTTCCCGCCCCCCCACTTCGCGCACGGCTTCGATGTGCAGGCGGTAGTTTCCGGCGGCTAACTTGTCCAGCGGCGACTTGTCATTGCGCAGCATGATCCGGTGCTTGCCCGGGGCGCGCGTGGCACTGGTGATGCCGTCCACCGGGAAAGTGAGTTCGCGCCCGCCTTTGCGCCACCATTGGCGAAGGTCTTTGAGCCATTTGCTGCCTTCGTCGTCCTTCATCTTGAAGTCGTACCACAGCGCCAGATGGGTGATCCGGCGCTCATCGTTCTCCAGCCAGACGGCAACATAGGGTTTGTGATACTCCGCGACATTGAGTCGCGGTATCTCAATCTGCAACTCAAGTTCGGCGGCATTTGCATTCAGACTGAGCAGCGCTGCAGCGACGAGAAATGTACTGCGAAGGAGGGGGAGTTTCATGACGGGTTCAGTGCACAAAGAAGACAATCAGTAGGAGAGGCAGGACGAAACCACCGGCTACCAGGGGCCAGGTCATGCCGCGATTGGCTGCGTGCATTTTCAGCAGCAATAGACCACTCAGCGAAAAAATCAGGCAGGCCAGCGAAAACAGATCGATGAACAAGGACCATGCGGGACCGGTGTGACGACCCTTGTGCAGGTCGTTAAGCCAGGATATCCAGCCACGGTCGATGTTCTCGTATTCCACGAAACCGCTCTGGCGGTCGATGCGTAGCCAGGCGTCGCCGCCTGGTCTGGGGCGGGAAAGGTAGACCTCGTCGTCGCTCCACTCGCTGCTGAACTGTCGATCCAGGCGGATGGAAAGTTCGCTCCGAAGCCAGGCGGTGAGGGCGCCCGGCAACTGTTGGCCGGTTGCGTCCTCAAGAGTGCGTAGCAAATGATCGGGCAGAATTCCGTTGGCCTTCACGGTAACCGGCTTTGCCTCGATCTTTCCCGCGTGGTTCAAGGTGATACCGGTGAACGAGAAGATCAGCATTCCGACCAGGCAGATGGCAGAACTTGTCCAGTGCCAGCTATGCAGCAGCTTGACCAGGCGAGCGCGGCGCTGGGCCGGCGTCTTGCCGGCCCGCGCTGTAGATTGCACAGACGGGTGATGCATCACTTAGAACGAGAGGTTTGCCGACATCCAGAGACGACGCCCTTCAAGATTCTGGTGGTACCGGTTGCGGTACACACCGGCTCGGGCCAGTTCGTAATCAACGAAATCCTTGTCGAACAGATTGTTGATCGTGGCATTTAGTGTCAGGTTCTTGTTGACCCGATAGGATGCGCCAAGATCGACAATGCTGTAGGCACGGTAGTCGCCGAGATTAGCCTTTTCGATTCTCTCGTTGTTGTTGCTTGCAGCCCGGAAACGCTCGCTCCGATATTCGCCGCGCAGCCAGGTTTCCAGTTTGTCAGTGGCTTGCCAGCGCAGGGTGGCGTTGATCATGTGATCGGGCGTGTTGGCCAGCGGTGTGCCTTTGGTGAACTGGTCACCCGACTTATATTCGCTTTGCGTATAGGTGTAGTTGCCCTGCAGGGTCCATTGCTGGTTGATTGCCCAGCGGGATTCGAGTTCGATCCCCTGCATTTCGGCATCCTCGATATTCATCCACTTTTTCTGATCCTGACCGCCCACGTTAATCGTTGGGCCGAGCGTGATCTTGTTCTCGAAATCGGTCTTGAAGTAGGTGATCGACGAGCGGAAGTTTCTTTGGTTGTCGTAAGTCGCCGAGATTTCGTGCGAGGTGCTGATTTCTGGATCGAGATTGCCGTTGCCGATGAATTGCAGGGCTCCCTGGGCTCCGAAACCGGTAACCTGTCCGTCGGAAATCTGGTCAAGCGATGGCGCGCGGAATCCCCTGGCGATACCGCCCTTGATGGTCCATTGCGGGGTGGTATTCCAGACAAGATAGGCGCGCGGGCTGATGTTGTTGCCAAAGATGCTGTGATCGTTGTGGCGGGCGCCGACCGTCAATGCCATGCTGTCCACGAAACGCCATTCATCCTCGATGAAAAGACCGGATTGGGTGTATTCCAGGGTCTTGGTCGCTACTCCGTCGATCATCTTTGCGTCGATCCATTGACCGCCGAGAGATAGCGTGTGGGCACCCAGTTGCTTGACCAGCTTGGTATCAAAGACCAAGCTCTCGGTTTCAAGCTGTCGTGGCGTTCCGGCTACCTTGCCCGGGACCGCGCTTACGAACAAACCGCCGCCAGCCGGGCGGGTTGGGATCAGTCGGCCGATTGTTTCCGTGGTGTTCTGCATCAGGCTGCTCTCGAGAAAACCTGAGGCAAAGCGCCAGGTATGCATGAGTGCATATTGATCACGGTTGAATTTCAGTTCGGGGGCGTAACCTGCGACGGAGCCGTTGGCAGCGTTCAGTGTTCCGATCTCCCCTTTCGAGTTGTCGTATTTCTGGCGTGTCTGGTCTATCGTCAGTGCGATGTCGTGATCACGGTTGGGGGTCAGCAGAAGTTTGACACCATGCGTCTGAACGTGGGCTTTGACCGGGTTTTGTCCCATGCTCAGGATGTTGCCGGGATTCGTACCCTGGCCCGGCCACTCCAGCGAGGAAGCGTCGCGATCATGGGTCTTGCTGTAAAACTGCAGGCCAAGCAGGTCCTGGGCGATCGGTCCGCTGAGGAAGATGCTGCCGGCGCGGGAGTCACCAAAATCCCGGTTTTCCTGGAAAGTCGATTCCAGGGTCAATTCCCCGGTCCATTGCTTGCCGGGTTTGCGCGTGATGATGTTCACTACGCCGCCCATTGCGTCCGAACCATAAAGGGTGGACATCGGTCCCCGGATGACTTCAATTCTGTCGATTGCGGCAACGGGTGGAATGAACATGCTGCCCGAGTCGCTGAAGGCATTGGGGGTCACGTCTCCCGCTACATTCTGGCGGCGGCCATCGATCAAAACCAGGGTGTAGCTGGCGGGGAGACCGCGCATGCTGATACTGCGATTGCCTGTCTTGTTACCGCTCGGATTGCGGTCCTCGATATCTACGCCGGCAACGTCGGCGACATAGTCGGCGAGGCTGGTAACGCCCTTTTCTTCAAGTTGTTGGCGGGTGATGACACTGATGCTGGCCGGGGCATTGGTGATTTCCTGCTCGAAACCTGACGCACTTCTGACGACCACAGCCCCCAGCTGTGTATCCTGGGCCTGGGCAAAGGCGATGCTGCCGGAAAAGGCGATTGGCACCAGAAGTGCCAGCGGTTTCAGATTAATTAAGCATCCACGCGATTTGTGGTCCGGACGAAGGCAGGCAGCCATGAAACACTCCAAAAAATATTGAATTTATTGGCTGGCTGGTCCGCATGGCTTGCTTGCTACTGGATTGGCTGGCTACGGGAATTGTGCTGCCGTCAGGCAGCCAGGGAAAAACCTGTGCTTTGCTTATTTGGATAAGCGCGTGCTTCCTTGAGACATTCGTGCGCGCACGAAGCGCAGCGGCCGCAGTCGCGGGTGACGCCGAGGTCACGGCGCAGGTCCTTGAGCGTGCGTGCGCCGCTTTCCGCGGCCTCGCGGATTTGGCGATCAGTGACTGCCTGGCAAACGCAAACGTACATGACACGTCTCCGTGGAGATTCAAATAAGAACAATTTGCATTCTATATAAATGCGAATGAATGTCAATAAGTTTTGAGCGATTTGTTGTCTTGACGACAATTCCCGCCCCGTGGCCTCGTTGTCGCAAAAAGAATGCCCGGACGGCAGGCAATAAAAAACCGCGGACTAGCCGCGGTTTTTACCTGGGTGAAAGGTGGGTTCAGCCTTCGCCCGGCTCCATGTGCGCCTGCAGGTAGTTCGGCAGGGTGACGTCCTTGATCAGCGATTGCTGCGTTTCCAGCCAGTCGATGGCTTCCTCGCAGTGTTCGAGCAGGTCTTCGAGCAGTTCGCGGCTGACGTAGTCCTGGAGTTCCTCGCACAGGGCGATGGCCTCGATCAGCAGCGGGCGCTGGATGGTCTGCTCGTACTTCAGGTCGCCCTGCAGGCATTCGACGACGTTCTCGCCGATCATCAGCTTGCCGAGGTTCTGCAGATTGGGCAGGCCTTCGAGGAAGAGGATGCGCTCGATCAGCTCGTCGGCTTCCTTCATCACCCGGATCGACTGCTTGTACTGGTAGTCGTTGAGCTTTTCCAGGCCCCAGTTGCGGAACATGCGGGCGTGCAGGAAATACTGGTTGATCGAGGTCAGCTCGTTCTTGAGGACCTTGTTGAGGATGTCGATGATCTTCTTGTCGCCTTTCATGTCGTCCTCCTCAGGCCGGGCTGCCCGAGCCCATCTGGCTCTGCAGGTAGTTTTGCAGACCGACCAGTTCGATCAGGCGCAATTGTTTTTCCAGGAAGTAGGCATGGTCGACTTCGGTGTCTTCCAGTTGCACTGCCAGCATGTCGCGGGAGACGTAGTCCTGGGCTTTTTCGCAGGCGGCGATGGCTTTTTTCAGGTGACCATCGACCTCGTATTCGAGCGCCAGATCCGCCTTGAGCATGTCCGGGACAGCCTTGCCGACCTTCATCGGGTTACGCTTGGACAGGTCGGGTTTGCCTTCCAGGAAGAGGATGCGCTGGATCAGGGCGCGGGCGTGCTGGCGCTCGTGGTCGGATTCGTGGATCGATTTCTCGGCCAGCTCGTTGAGACCCATGTCGGCGTACATCTCGCCGTGGATCAGGTACTGGTCAACGGCAGTCAGTTCGCCGGTCAGCAATTCATTGAGGATGTCGATGATCTTCTTGTCGCCCTTCATGGCATTTCTCCTGAGAATGAGGGGTGGCTGGCTGGCGTGACGCGGCTGGCTTGCCGTGGCCGGATTGTAAGAGCTAAGACGATCGAATAGAAGCAATGTTCCGCGGAAATTGCTTTATTTACAACGAACTACGAACTGTTCTCATTTGTATCACAGTCCGTTTTGTCGTATTGCCGGGGCTCAGCTGACGACCCATATGTGGCGGGCGACCGCGTGTTCGAGCGCGAGTTCGACCTGGTCGGCGAGGATCACCGTCATCGGTTTTTGCTGGAGCACCTTGAGCGACTGCGTTTCGGCCAGACCGTAGGCGGTCAGCTGCTCGCGCTGGAGCGGGTCGATCTCGTCGCCCAGCCCGGCGAGGCGGACTTCGCTGCCGGGGGCGATGAAAGCGAGGGGAAGGCGGGCTTCGTCGTGTTGGCTCATGGTCGTCTTACCAGAGGGCGCGCAGGGCGAGGTTGAACAGGCCGCCGATGAAGAAGGCGAAGGGAACGATGATCGCGACCATGGCGACGGCGGTCTTCATGCCGCGTTCCTTGACCATCATCAGCAGGCTGGCGAAGCAGGGGATGAACAGCGTGATCGTGATCATGCCGACGATGGCCTGGATCGGGTCGAGGGCATCGGCCATGGCGAACAGGCCGGTGGCGCCGAAGTCGCGGCGCAGGAAACCCATGACGAAGGCAGCCGAGGCTTCCTTGGGCAGGCCGAGCCAGCCGCTGACCAGCGGTTCGCCGGCTTCGATGATGGCAGGCAGGATGCCGACCTTGTCGAGTGCGAACATCAGGAAGGTGCCGATCAGGAAGAGCGGGATGACTTCGATCAGGTACCACTTGAGGCGGCCGGCGGTCTTCTTGACGACGTTGCCGGCGATCGGCAGGCGCATCGGCGGCAGCTCGGTGACCAGCGGGATGCGCCGGCCGGGGATCAGCTTGGCGGCGAGGAAGCCGGCGAGCAGCAGGACGCCGACCATGGCCAGGGTCCAGATGAGTACGGCCGAGAAGGAGACGCCGCCGAGCATGCCGAGGACGACGCCGAGCTGGGCCGAGCAGGGAATCGCCAGCGCCAGCAGGAAGACGGTGATCAGGCGTTCGCGCGGCGAATGCAGGATGCGTGTGGTCAGCGTCGCCATCGTCACGCAGCCGAGGCCGAGGACCATCGGCAGCACGGCGCGGCCGTTGAGGCCGATTGCCGCGAACAGGCGGTTGGCGATCACCGACAGGCGCGGCAGGTAGCCCGAATCTTCGAGCACGCCGAAGGCGATGAAGAAGGTGGTGACGATCGGCAGGATCAGCGCCAGCGCGTAGGTCATGCCCATCGTCCACAGGCCGTAGTCGCCGACCAGCAGTTCGCTGATCAGGCCTTCGCCGAACCAGCCCTCGATCAGGCCGGTGAAGCCGGGGTTGAGGATGCCTTCGAAGAGGTCCTCCTCGAGCAGGCCGACCAGCGTCGTCGCGCCGAAGACGCCGACGAACTGATACACCGCGTAGAGCACGGCGAGCAGGATGGGAATGCCCCACAGCGGATGGACGACGGCCTGGCCGATGCGCTGCGAGAGCAGCGGGCTGCTGTTCACGGCGCGGCGGGTGACGGTGGCGGCGAGCGCGTCGGCGGCCTCGGTGCGTTCGCGGGCGAGCAGGCCAGGGAGGTCGCTCGGGGCACGGTCGACGGCATTTCTGCGCAGATTTTCGAGTTGGCCGTAAGCGTTGCCGGCGTGCTCGCGCAGCCAGCTTTCGACTTCGCTGTCGTTGCCGAGGAAGAGGATGGCCAGGCCACGTGTGGCCAGGCGCGGGTGCGGCGCGTGTTCGGTGATGGCGGCGGCGACGGCCTCGATGTCGGCCTCGCGCGCCGGGTCGTAGCGTAGTATGCGGTCGGCGACGCCGGCGCGGGCGACGCTGCCGGTGAGTTCGCCGATGCCTTCGCCGCCGGTGGCGACGGTAGCCAGCACCGGGATCGCCAGCTGTTCGGCGAGTGCCGGGATGTCCACGGTGACGCCGCGGGCGGTCGCCTCGTCGTGCATGTTCAGGGCCAGCACCATCGGTACGCCGAGTTCGGCCAGCAGCGCGGTCAAGGTCAGCGTCCGGCGCAGGTTCTTGGCGTCGCCGACCTGGACCAGGCAGCGGCTCGATTCGTTGAGCAGTGCGCGCATGGTCGCCCGCTCGTCGTCGCTGCGCGACGGCAGCGCGAGCACGCCCGGAGTGTCAAGCAGCGCCGCCTGCGGGTCGAAGCGGGCGCTGGCGCGGGTGACCTCGACGGTAGTCCCGGGATAGTTCGAGACATTCACGTAGGCGCCGGTCAGGCGGTGGAAGAGGACGGACTTGCCGACATTGGGGTGGCCGACCAGCAGGATGGCGTTGGCGGTCATCGGCTTTCCATTCCGGGCTGGGTGACGAAGCCGATCTTGCTCAGTCCCGCCCGGCGGGCCGCGCTCATGGTTTCGGCGACGGCTTCGTAGCGGCTGTCGCGGTCGGCCTTGAGGTGTAGTTCGACGTTGGCGTCCTGGCCGACCGCGTCGCGGAAACGGGTTTCCAGCGTTGCCGCATCGACCGGTTCGCTACCGATGAACACCTTGTTGTCGGCGGTGATCGCCACCTGCAGCGTCATCGGTTTTTCCGGGGTGGGCGTGCTTGAAGCGCGCGGCAGGTCGACCTTGACCGAGTGCGTCATCAGCGGCGCGGTGATCATGAAGATGATCAGCAGCACCAGCATCACGTCGATCAGTGGGACCATGTTGATTTCGGCGGTCGGCATCTGGTTGCCGCCGTTGCTGAAGGTGCCGATGCCCATCTCAGACAGCTCCGGCAGCGGCGCGGGCGCGCATCGGGTGGATCTGGGCGCTGTTGGCGACCAGCGGCTTGCCGACGGTAAAGAAGGCATGCAGGTCGTGGGCGAAGGCGTCGAGGTCGGCGTAGAAAACGCGGTTGGCGCGGGTGAAGGTGTTGTAGGCGAATACCGCCGGCAACGCGACACCGAGGCCGGCGGCGGTCATGATCAGGGCTTCGCCGACCGGGCCGGCGATTTTTTCCAGCGCCGCCTGGCCGGTCATGCCGATGGCGATCAGTGCGTGGTAGATGCCCCAGACGGTACCGAACAGGCCGACGAAGGGGGCGGTGGCGCCGGTCGTGGCGAGGAAGGTCAGGCCGTTTTCCATGCCGGCCTGGGTGGTCGACAGTTGCTGGCGCAGTGCCCGTTCCATCTGTTCGGACGGGTCGAATTGCGAGGCCAGGCGACCGTTGACCGCTTCGCAGTCGTGGTTGCAGCAATTGGCCTGGCTGGCGAGCTGGGCGTAGGGGCTGTCCTCGCCGGCGTCACGCAACTTTTCGATGCCTTCGGCAACGCTGCTGGCGGCCCAGAATGCCGGTACGGCCCTGGCCGCCTTGCGCAGGCGCCACCAGTCCCAGGCCTTGGCCAGGATCAGGTACCAGCTGGCGATCGACATGGCGACGATGAGGATGGCGACCGAATGCGAGACGGCGTCACCCTGGACCCACAGATGGGCGAGCCCGAAGACGTTTTGTTGTGCGGTTTCCTGCATGGCTATTGCTCCAGTTTGAAAATGATGGGGACCAGGACGAAACTCTGAACGGCGACATCGCCGCGCTTGGCCGGAATGAATCGCCAGTTGCGGACGGTCCTCAGTGCCGAATCGTCCAGGCGACTGCTGCCGGAGGAGGTGCGTACCTCGACGCTGTCAGCCGTGCCTTGCGGATTGACCGAAACGCGCAGGATGACCCGGCCTTCCTCACCCATGCGCCGGGACAGCGGCGGGTAGGGCGGTGGAGGGTTGCGCAGGTAGTCGGCGTCGAAGCGGGCCTGACTGATTGCCGGTGCCGTTGGCGCCGGGGCCGGCGGCGTGGGTTCGGCGAGCTGCGGCGGGGCGACCGGGGCGTTGTCGGCCGGTGCTGTGCTGGCGGTGGTTTCGAGGACCGGGGCCGGTGTCTTGGGTTGGGGTAGCGGCTTGCGCACCACAGGTTCGGGCTTGGCCATCGGCAGGGGCTTGGCCTCGGGCGGGGCTTCGATTTGCGGTGCCGGCAGCAGGTCGACGATCAGTGGCATCTCCATGATCTGCGGCGCCACGGTCTTGGCGGCCAGGGCCAGCAACAGGGCGCCGGCGTGGAGACCGATGACGATGGTCAGTAGCCCGCTGCGGCGGCTGGTCGATGGTGGGGATAAGGCGTAACTCATGGCGTTTGTTCGGTTGGTTCCGCGCCCGCCAGGAAAAAACCCTTGGCTTGCTGGCCGGGAGGCGCGCTGGCTACGGGAAAGGTCTTACAACGGAGAGAAAAGCTATTTGGTCAGGATCAGCTTGTTTTCGCGGGTGACGCGCAACAGATAACGCTGGCCTGCGTGTTCGATTTCGACAGTGTTGGCACCTTGCAGAATCTGCCCGCTATCCACGCGTGGCAGGGAGGTGTTGCTTGCTGGCGGGGTGCTGGAATCCGGGGCGGGTTTCGGCGGGGTGTTCATGTGTTTTGTATGTAACTTGAATGTCTCCAATTGTAACTAAACGAGAACGATTGTCAATAATATTCGCATTGGTGTTCGTTAGGCGGTGGTGGCCTGGCTGATCACTCGGCCAAAGCTGGAAATGCCGCTGCTACGGACGAACAGGCAGGGCTTGCCGGTGCGTCGGCATTGTTCCTTGACCCGCCAGTAGGCGTTGTGGCTGATGCAGCCTGCCTGACAGATCACCAGATCGGCAGCGGACAGCACGCTGTCGATGCGGTGCAGGCTCTCTTCGAGGCCGCCGTCGTGGTGCATGAAACGCCCGCCGGATTGCTCGACGACCTGCCGGTAGGCGTCGATGGCGCCGGTGCGGCCGCCAACGCACAACACACACTTGCCGGAGAGCTTGTCCGGCGTGCTGGTGGCGGCGAGATTCAATGCCTCATCGTCTTCGCTGAGCAACTGGTTGATCGTTTCCTCGGCATGACGCAGCCGCTGACGCAGGTGCCAGACCTCGGTTTCGCGCGCCTCGGCCTCGGCGGTCAGGGCGGTGCATCGGGCTTCGGCATCGCTGGCCCGGCGCAGCAGGCTCTGCCGGTCCTTGAGGTCGGGCAGGCTGCCGCGCAGCTGATCGAGTTGTCCGGCCTGGTTGGCGATCAGTGCTTCACGCCCGGCCAGTTCGGCGCGCAGGTCGATGACGCGCTGGCCCATTGCCTGGGTCTCGATCGATTTTTCCTGGCGCAGCGATTCGTTTTCCTGGCGGGCTTTTTCCAGTTGCTGCTTGAGTTGCCGGTTTTCGGCCTGCAGCGACTTCAAGGTCTTCAGATCGGCCCGGGTGCCGGTGCCGACCTGATGCTGGATCATGTGGATGTCGCCATAGACCTCGTGCTCCAGCGTCGAGTCGCAGGCCGGGTGAGTCCAGGTGGCCCACAGGGCGGCCGGAATTTCGCTGCCGATGGCGGTGGCTTCGCGCCACAGCTTGCGCAGCGCGTCGCTGTCCTTGGCGCCGGCAAAGCGACGAATGGTGGCGTGATAGCGCTTTTCCAGTTGCTTGTGCAGCACTTCGGCGAGTTTGCTGCGGATCTCGCAATTGCCAACGGCCGTGGTGTGCAGGACGAAATCGGTGGTATCCGCGGGGAAATGCATCACCTTTTTCATCAGGCTGCGCAATTCGGCGACATCGAAACAGGTGCCGATCACCGGGCAGTGAAACTTGTGGGCGATTTCCCAGAGCTTGCGGCGTCGGGAGCTGGTCGGGGCGTCTTGCGGCAACTGCGGTGCAGCGTTGATCATTGACTCGAACAAGGCCAGCGGGCGGCGGCTCGGTGTAAAGCTGCCGCCGGCGACATGATGGGGAAAATCAGGCATGCGCGAATTCCTTGGCAAGTAGCGGGTTCAGGCGTGATGGCTGGCGCGCTGGCACAAGCGGAAGGCGAGGTCGTCGCGCTCGCGGGCCAGGCGCTCGCACTCGCGGTGCGCGGCGCAGATGGTCTTGTCCATGTGCCAGACGCGCTGGGCGGCGACGATCAATTGTTCGTTGGCTTCCCGCAGTTCCATCAGTTGTTGGCCCAGTTCGATGATGGCCTGGCCGGATTCGAGCTGGGCGATGCGCGCGCGCAGATTGCTGGATTGTGCTTCCAGCAAGGCGATGCGATTGGCTTGTTCGATGCTGCGGGCAGCATTGAGCGTGATCATCCGCTTCTGGCTGCTGCGGGCTTTCTGCAAGGCGCGGCGCAGGGCGGCGTTTTCTCTTTCCAGGGCACTCTGCGGCTCGCCAGGTTCCTTTTCGAGGATGGCGCGGTTTTCAAGCGGGGCAAGCATGGTGTAACTCCTGGCGCTGACCCAGGCGTTGGCTGGCGCGTTCGCACAATTCACGGGTTTCATGATCGATGTCCTGGTCGCACAGGTGCTCAAGCAGTCGTGCCGCGTGCAGCGCGGATTGACGACACCCAGTCTCTTCGTGGATCAGGACCAGGCTGAGGGTGGCGGCCCAGATGTCGCTTTTCGGCATGGCTTTCTCCTCAGAAACCGGCGCCGGCCAGCATCAGCCAGAGCAGGGTGGCGGCGATACCGGTATGGATCAACAGACTGTTCATGTGGCACCTCGCATGAGTGAGAATGGTTCTTAATATACGTGAATGGCAAATTAAGTCAAACAAGAATTATTTCGTTTTGTGACAATGTTATTTCCGGGTGGAGGGCGCCGGCGTGTGATCGGCGCCCTCCGGAGGAGCAGGCGGGGTCAGCGACCTGCTCCGGCTTGCTCGGTGGGGCTTACTTGGTCAGGATCAGCTTGCCTTGGCGGGTGATGCGCAGGCGGTACTCGCTGCCACTGTGGCGGATGCAGATTTCGTTGCATTCGCCAAACAGGGCTTTGCTGGCGATGCACTGGATCGCGCAGCTTGCGGTCCGGGCGGCGGCTTGTTCGGGCTTGAGACGCAAGGTCGGGCGCGGACCGTTGGCATGCAGGAACGGAATGCGCAGAGTCTGTTTGCTCGGTTCCATGATGGGCTCCTCGAGGGATTACATCCGGGTGGCGTAGTACTCGACCACACGCTGCAGGTCGAGTGGGAAGGGCGCCGCGTCGCCATCGGGCAGGTGGGTCAGGCGGGCGCAGGTCGTCGCGTCATCGAAGGCGATCCATTGCGGACGCTCCAGCGCCGGCTCTTCGAGCGTGGCGCGCACCAGATCGATCTTGCGTCCGGCCTCGGTCGGGCCGAAGGCGTCGCCGATGCGCAGGCGGATCGAGGGAATGGTCACGCGCTTGCCGTTGAGCTGGAAATGACCGTGGCTGACCAGTTGGCGGGCGGCCGGAATGGTCGGCGCGAAACCTGCGCGGAAGACCATGTTGTCGAGGCGGCGTTCGAGCAGTTCGACCAGCTTGTTGCCGGTGGCGCCGCGATCCTTCTTGGCATCGGCGACGGCGCGGCGTAGCTGGCGTTCGCTCAGACCGTAGTTGTAGCGCAGCTTCTGTTTTTCCATCAGTTGCAGGCCGAATTCGGACTTGCGCGAGGTGACTTTGCGGGCGCCGTGCTGGCCGGGCGGCTGGTTGCGTTCCTGCATCGACTTGCGCGACAGCCCCGGCAGATCGACGCCGAGGGCGCGCAGGACTTTGAGGCGGGGGCCGGTATAACGGGACATGATTACTCTCTCTCGTACTGTGATTGATGTCAGTGGGTCTGGCAGCCGGGGTGGGCCAGCGGGTAGCAATCGACCGGAACCGAAGCGGGGTGGCAGTGCACCGCCTCCCAGCCACCGAGGACTTCCTGCAGCGTGCTCTTCAGGTAGGGATTGAGTTCGGCGCTGTCAGCCACGCTGCGCAGATGAGTGCGCAAGGCTTCGGTCTTGTGGAAGGTGGCGCCGCGCAGGGCTGACGAGGACAACAGGTGGATGACGGCAGCCAGCCTGAGTTCGAGGGGCATGTCGGCGTGTTCCATGAGGGGCGCTCCAGTCGGTTCGGGGAAACTGGCTGGCTGGCCGGAAACGCGGCTTGCTGGCTAATGAATGAGAATTATTGTTAATAATTCATTTGGCGTCAAGCGTCTTTTTCGCAGGCTGTGCTAACATCCACTCGTTGGTGCTCGCGCTTGCCTCGGCCGGCGCGGTTAAACGGGAAGCTGGGAGATTGGCCGTCAGGCAGCTCCAACCAGCGCTGCCCCCGCAACGGTAAGTGGATGGACGTCCGCGTCCAGTTTTCACCCTGCAGCCACTGGCGATGCAACGCATCCCGGGAAGGCGGTGAAGGCAAGATCCACCAGCCCGGATACCGGCCAACAGGGTGGTCCGCGCATGCGCCGGGCCGTAATGCCTGATGTCGACGGGGAGGTCGGCAGGGCGTCATTTTGGAACTTCTTCCCATGTCAAAAATCCCCACGCGTGTGGCGGCGTGCGCCGTGTTCACGGCGGCTGCCTGTTTTTCCCCGCTTTCCCTGGCCCACGGCAACCACACCCACGGTCACGGCAATGTCCAGGTCAGTATTGATGGTGCGGCGCTGACGGTGCGCCTCGATGTGCCGCTCGAAGCCTATCTTGGCTACGACTACCCGCCCCGCAACGAAAAACAGCAGCAGGTCTGGCAGGCCTTCGTCGAACGTGTTGCCGACCCGTTGCGCTTCGTCGAGCCGCCGGCAGAAGCCCAGTGCAAGCTGAGTGGCAGTCGCACCGAACCGGCGCTGGGCGAGGTCGTCGATCCCAAGGTCGATATTGCCAACCTGGTGCACGAAATCCGCTTCGAGTGCGCGCAGCCCGAAGCGCTCAAGTCGCTGAGCTTCAGCGCCTTCCGTGACCACCCGGGGCTCAAGCAGTTGCGGGTCCGCCTGGAGCGGGCCGGCGCGAAAAAGACCCAGACCATCCGTCCGCGTTTCCCGGCGCTGGTGTTCTGATGCTGGAGGCCGGCTTTACCCAACTCACCCAGTTGCTGCTGACGCCGATTCTCTGGCTGCTGGCGGCGGCGCTGGTCTACGCCTTGTGGATGAGCGGCGCCGTGCTGGTCGAGGCCTGGCAACGGCGTTCGCCGGCCTTCCGCAGTCTGCCCGACGCACCGGAACTGGCGTTCGACGAGATCGAGTTGATCGTCCTGCGCCGGCTTGAGCCGCTGCGCCTGCTCAGCCGGGTGACGCCGATGCTCGGTCTGATCGCCACCATGATCCCGCTCGGCCCGGCGCTGCATGGGGTTGCCAGCGGCAACGGCAGTGCTGCGCTGGCGGTGTTCAGCGACGCCTTTGCCGGCGTCGTGCTGGCGCTGACGGCGGCGGCCATCGGCCTGGTCCTGTATTCCCTACGCCGTCGCTGGCTGCTCGGCGAACTGCTGGCCATCCGCAAGCGCCGGGAGGGCCTGGCGTGAGCCTCAAGCATTTCAACATCCTGGAAGAGGATGACGACGACCCGATGCTCTCGTCGATCAACCTGGTCGATGTCTTTCTCGTTCTGGTCGTCGCCCTGCTGGCGGCGGTCAACCTGTCGTCGGCTGGCGATCCGGGGGCGCCGGTGGAACTGGCGATTCCGGAAAACGGCCAGGAAATCCGCTACCAGGGCACCGGCGACAGCGGCGAAGGAGAGGGCGTGCGGGCCGGCGTTGCCTACCGCTTGCGCGACGGCAGCATCATCTACGTTCCGGAAGACGGCCCGGCCACCAAGCCATGATGCGCTGGCTGGGATGGCTGCTGCTCGCCTGCCTGGCGGGTGCTGCGCAGGCGCGCGAACTGTTGTGGGTGACCGCCGACATCACGCCCAAGGCCCGCACCGCCCTGGTCGAACGCCTGGCGCAGGCGAATGGCTGGCGTTTCCGGCATTTCGATACGCCGCTGACCCTGCCGGAGAGCGAACGCCCGGCGCAGCGCCGGCGCCTGCTGGCGGCGGCCACCAGTGCCGACATGCTGTGGGTCGATGCGCCGCATGCGATGCCGCAGGCACTGCTGGCCGACATGCTGCCGGCTGGCGCGGTCAAAGTGCCGGTGATCTGGATCGGCCCCGAGTCGGTTGCGGCGTCTGATCGGCTGGCTGATTACCTGCGCCACGGTGGCGAAGGCAATGTCCGGGCCGCGCTGACCCTGGCCGCCCGCCGTCTCGCCGGCATGAGCGAGGCGCAAGCTGTAGCTGATCTGCCGACGCCGCGCCCCTGGCCGCGCCAGGGGCTCTACCATCCGGACGCTCCGGACTTCCTGGCCGACGTCGACGCCCTGAAGGCCTGGCGCCGCGATCCACGACCGGCAGTGGCGGTGCTCGTCCATCGCCATCATTTCGTCAATGGCGAAACGGCCTGGCTCGACGCCTGGCTGCGCCGCTTTGATGCCTACGGGCTGGCAGCCTATGCGGTCTTCGGTCAGCAACTCGATGCCGGCGGCCTGCGCCAGTTGCTGGTGGCGCGTGCGGACCGCCGCGACAGCGGCCCGGAAACGGCGCACCCGGCGGTACTGGTGCTGCACCAGCTGGTGTCGAAAGGCGCCGAGCTGCAGACCCTGCTGGCGCGCTGGCAAGTGCCGCTGCTGTCGGCCTTGCCCTATCGCCATGGCGACACCGCCGCCTGGCAGAACGATGCGACCGGCCTGCGTCTGGCCGACACGCCCTTTTACCTGTTCCAGCCGGAAGCGGCGGGCGCCATTGATCCGCTGATCGTCGCCGCCCATCCCGACGATAAGCGGCCGGTCGAACTGATCGAGCGCCAGGCCGATGCACTGATCGCCCGCGCCGCGCGGCAGGTTGCGCTGCAGCGCAAGCCGCCGGCGGAAAAGAAGCTGGCGCTGATGGTGTACAACTATCCGGCCGGCGGCAGCAATTTCGGCGCCTCCTTCCTCAACGTGCCGCGCAGCCTGGAAAACGTCACTGCCGCGCTGGTGCATGCCGGCTACCGCACGCAATCCTTGCCCGAAGCAGCCTGGGTGGCGAACCTGCAACCCTTGCTGAGTGCCTATTATCCCGACGCCGACCTGCGCGCCCTGCTTGCCGCTGACCAGGCCGAGGCCCTGCCGCTGCGCGCCTACCGTGCCTGGTGGAACAGCCTGCCGGCCAACACGCGCCAGCGCATCGCCGGCCACTGGGGCGAGCCGGAGAAAAGCCGTTATCTGGTCGACTGGCAGGGCGAGAAGGTTTTCGTCATTCCCCGCTTGCGGCTCGGTAACGTCTCGGTGCTGCCGCAGCCGCCGCGCGAGGAAACCCTGCATCGCGGCCAGAATCCGTTTTCGCACAAGAGTGGCACGCCGCTGTCGCACCATTATCTGGCGGTCTACCTGTGGGCACGCCAGGGCGATGCCCTGGTCCACTTCGGCACCCACGGCACCCAGGAATGGGCCGGTGGCAAGCCGCGCGGGCTCGACGTCCTCGACGACGCGCTGCTGCCGCTGGGCGACTTGCCGGTGATCTATCCCTACATCGTCGACAACCTCGGCGAGGCGCTGACCGCCAAGCGGCGCGGGCGTGCCGTGCTGCTCAGTCACCGCACGCCGGTGCTGGCGACCAGTGGCCTGGGCCCCGGCATGGCGCAACTGCACGAACTGATGCACGAGTGGGCGATTGCCGACGAAGGGCCGACCAAAATTGCGGTCGGCCAGCGCTTGACCGCGCTGATCGCCGAAAACCGCCTGCACCATGATCTCGGCTGGCCAATCGAACGGGTGCAGCGCGAACTCGATGCCTTCCTCGATGCCCTGCATCCCTGGCTCGACCAGCTTGCCCACGGCAGCCAGCCGCGCGGGCTGGCAGTGTTTGGTGGCGTGCCCGACCCGGCCTTGCGCCGCCTGCAGATATTGCAGGCGCTTCAGCGTCCCTTGCTCGATGCGCTGGGCGAGGACGTCGACGAAACCTTCCTGATGGATTACCGGCACATCGAGAGCTCGCGGCCGATGCGCTGGCTCGAGATTGCATTGAACGACGCCGAGGCCGCCAGTCGCCTCGATCTGCGCCGTGCCGGCGACGATACCGCCGTGCCCAACCGGGCCGGCGAACGGGCCATCGACCCCGAGGCCTTACGCGAACTCGCCGGTCGGGCGCAGGCGCTCGACCGTTTGCTCAGCGTCGAGAACGAGATGCCGGCCCTGCTCGACGCGCTGGCCGGGCGTTTCATCCCGGCCGCTTACGGCGGCGATCCGATCCGCAATCCGGACAGCCTGCCGACCGGGCGCAACCTGATCGGCCTCGACCCCAGCCGCCTGCCGACCCGTCAGGCCTACACCGTGGCGCAACTGCTTTTCGATCAGTGGCTGGCCGGCTGGCTGGACCGCCACGCCGGTGTCCATCCGCAACGTCTGGCCCTGTCGCTGTGGGCCGGCGAAACCCTGCGCCACCAGGGAGTGATGGAGGCGCAGGCGCTGGTCGCCCTGGGCGTAAGGCCTGTTTGGGACGACGCTGGTCGGCCGCGCGGCGTCGAAGTGATCCCCGCCGACGAACTCGGCCGACCGCGCGTCGATGTCCTGCTCAGTGTGACCGGTTCCTACCGCGACCAGTTTCCGGCCTTGATGGCGCTGGTCGATGCGGCGGTCGCTGCCGTCGCCACGGCCGAACCTGGCGGCAGTGTCGCCCGCCACAGTCGGGCGGTGGCCGATGAACTACGCCAGCGCGGCACGCCGCGTGCGCTTGCCGACCGCCTCGGCCAGGCGCGGGTATTCGGCAACGCCGTCGGCGACTACGGCACCGGCATCGCCGAAGCGGTGCTCGACGATCGACTGCAGGAAAAGGATGCACGCCTCGGTCAGATGTTTCTGCAACGCATGAGTCAGCCCTATGTCGACGGCCAGCCGGTCGCTGGGTTGGCGGCCGGCGTGGCCGCGCAGGCGCTCGCTGCGCAACTGCGGCGTACCGACGCGGCGCTGCTGTCGCGAACCTCCAATCTGTTCGGGATGATGACCTCGGACGACCCCTTCCAGTACCTCGGCGGCCTGGCCGCTGCAGCCCGTGCGGCCGGTCGCGACAAGCCGCTGGAACTGCACGTCAGCCAGTTGCAGCAGGCCGACGAACCCTTTGCGCAGACGGCCGGGCAGAGCATTGCCCTGGAAATGCAGGCGCGTTATCTGCACCCCGGCTGGGTCGAGGCCCTGCAGAAGGAAGGCTACGCCGGCACCTTGCAGGTCCTCAAGGCCGCCCAGTTCGCCTGGGGCTGGGCCAGCGTCGTGGACGGCGCGGTCCGCGACGATCACTGGCAAGGGATGCACGACGTTTTCGTGCGTGACAAGCACGGGCTCGGCGTTCGGGAATGGCTGCGCAGCCATCCCCAGGCCTACGCGCAAACCCTGGAACGCCTGATTCAGGCCGTCCGCCACCAACACTGGAAAGCGGATGCCGCCACCCGTCAGGAACTGGCGACGCTGTACCGCGAACTCACCGCCGAAGCCCCGCTGAGCAAGCCGTCGCAGGCGGTCGAAGCGTGGGTGAGGACCGCACTTCCTGAAAACCCGGTCACCGCCTTGCGCGGCGTCAGCCGCCTGCCGGCGGGCGTGACGCCTGTTGCAGTCAGCGAACTGACTGCCGCAACGGCGACGGCCGAGGTCGCCGACGGCTACCAACCCGTCCGCGGTGAGCGCCTGGTGGCACGGCCCGTACCGGATGTGCCGTCGCCGTCATGGTTGTTGGCGTTGTTACTTGTGCCGCTGATTGGTGGTGCCGTGGTTCAGCGTGCCAGATTCAATCGACAGGCTCGCCAGTGACGGCACTGGCTGCAGCTTCGCTACCTTCGGGAACATAGACCATCGAGCCGTCCTTCATCTTGTAGGCAACGCCGGCCTTCTCGCCGTCGCCGCCGCCGATTTCGCCGCTGGCCTTGTATTTCTCGATCTTCTCGCCCTTCTTGACCAGCACTTCCATGGTCGGTTTGCCGGCGTCGGTGATCACCGTCACGTCCTGCTTGGTGAACGGATTGATCAGCGGGTTCTGGGCGACGGTGATGAGCAGCGCGGCGATGATGACCAGGAAGATGTCGATCAGGTTGACCACCGACAGGATCGGGTCTTCGGTTTCCGGTTCGTGCAACAGCTTGAGGCTCATGCGTGGGCTCCGCGCAGCGCCTGGATTTCCAGGATTTCTTCGGCCAGCCAGCGGCGGCGGACGTTGACCACCCAATAGGTGATCGAGGCGGCGATCAGGGCCAGGATGACGGCGGCGAAGGCAATCGTCAGGTTGTGCGAAACCTCGGCCAGGTTGCCGTCGGACAGCGATTTGAGCGCCGGTCCCATGGGGATCATGGTGGCAACGAGGCCGAGCATGGGCGTGACCCGGCTGGCGATGCGCGGGTTCTCCAGCGCCTTGTGCGCGAGCAGGTCGAGCTGGTCGTCGGAAAGCGTCGGCTGGCTGCGGAAGTGGTTGAGAAGAAAGCGGCCATTCCCGCTACGGCGCCGCCAGGCGAGCACGGCGAATTCACCGAGTACCCAGAAGGCGTAGAGGAAGAGGGCGGTGATCAGGGCCAGCGTCGGCAGCAGGAAGAGCTGCGAGATCTGGTACATGGTCAGTTCGACGAGTTGGGACATGGATACTCCTTGGGGTTGTGTTGAGGTTGTCTGGTTACCACTTGCCTTCGAGCGACAGCAGCAGCGTGCGCTGGCCGCGTTCGCTGCTCTCCAGCCGCCAGTCGTTCGCGCCGGCGCTGTAGCCGGCGAGGCGGCGGGTGTCGGCGCGCAGCAGGTTCTGGGCGTCGAGGCGCAGGTTCAGTTGCGGCGTCAGGCGGCGGTTCAGGTAGAGGTCGAGCAGGGTTTTCGGCCGCTGTTTGGCGTCGCTTTCACCGGGAATGTCGGTGCGTGTTTCGCCATGCCGCGTCAGATGGAAGCCGGCGCTCATCTGCCAGGCGGGCAGGGCCTGGTCGACGCCGAGTGTGAACTGGTAGCGCGGCAGGTCGCGGGCATCGCGGGTCAGACCGAGGCGTTCGTCTTCCACGCGGGCTTTCGGCAGGCTCAGGTGGCTGCGGACGGCAGCACCTTTCCAGCCCAGTGCGTCGGTCTTCAGCTTGGCGTCGAGCTCCAGGCCCCAGTGACGGGCCTTGCCCTCGTTGTACGGACGCTCGACCCAGCGTGTGCCTTCGCGCTGGATGCGGCGCTCGATGAAATCCCGGGTCTGTCGCAGGTAGAAGTTGGCGCCGACGATGCCGAGGTCGCCGGGCAGGCGTTTCTCCAGCGAGGCTTCCCAGTTGATGTTGCGCTCGGCTTTGAGCGCGCCATTGCCGGCCCGGTCGGCTTCGAGCGGGCTGTTGGTGCCGGTGGCGCGCACGGTCAGGCCGGAAATCTCGTCGAGCTTGGGCGCTTTGATACCGGCGCCGATCGATGAGCGAAAGATCAGGTCAGAGACAATTTCGTAGCGTCCGGCCAGTGACGGCGCGATCTGGCTGGCACTTTGCGAGTGCCCGTCGGCCTTGAGCGCGAAGTGTTCGCCGCGTAGACCGCCGGTCAGGGTCAGCTTGTCGCTGAGTGGTGCTTCATGCTGCAGCCAGGCTGTCCATTGCCGGGCGCTCGCTTCATGGTCGCTGCGCAGGGCGCCGACGCCGCTGATGCGTTGCCGCTCCTCGCGTCGGTGCCAGCTCTGTTCGAGGCCGGTGGATAGCAGTCCTTTGCCGACGCCCCGGTCGAGGCGGACGGCCGAGGAGAACTCGTTCTCGTCGCGACGGATCGATTCGTCGGCCTGTGTGATGACGCCGGCGGCGCTGCGCCACAGGCGCTGGGTGTCGGCCCGGCGCTGGCCGTCCATGATTGCGGCGCGGCCGGACAGCTTGCCGTCGGCCAGTTTGCGTTCGCCCTCGGCACGCAGGCGGAGCAGGGTCATCTCGCTATCCTCGCGGTCGCGCCTTCCGCCGTCGTCGGCCAGGCCGGTGCCGGCGACCGGGTCGGCGTAGGCCTGGCGGTCGACGTGGGTGCTGCGCTCGCCGCGGTTGTGATAAACGCTGGGCCACAGGGTCAGGCTGCCGTTGTCGGCGCGCCAGGTCAGGCGCGGCGAGAGGACGAATTCATTGAGCGTGTAGGCGCCACGCTCCTGTTCGATCTCCCAGTTCGTGCGCGTGCCGGCGGTGGCGGCCTGGCGGATGCTTTTACGTTCGGTCGGCAGGCCGTGGTGGTTGATCGAGATCGGCATGACCCAGGAGAACGCCTTGTCGCCACCGCCCAGGCTGGCGCTGAACTGGCCGTTGGCCTCGTCGCCGCGCATGCCGCCGGTCAGGCGCAGCGAGGTCGAGGCCTGATTCGGGCGCGCCTTCTTCATGATCAGGTTGACGGTGATCGCGGAGGCACCGCCGTGCTCGGCCGAGGCACCGCGCAGGATCTCGATGCGCTCCAGTTCGCCGGCAGACATCCGGCCAACCGTGGTCAGCGCGTAACGGGCGTTGGCGCTCGGGCGCTCGCCGTCGACCAGGAACTGCACTGCGTCGCGGCCCATGCCGCGGGCGTTGGCCGACGGGCCGCCGTCGTTGCCCTGGCCACCGGCATCGATACCGGGCAGCTTGCGGATGACTTCATTGACGGTCAGGCCGCCGAGGGCTTCGATTTCGCTGCGGCTGATGATGGTTTTCTGGGTCACCGCCGCCTGCTGTTCGTCGAGCGCGTCCTGTGTTGCGGTGACGGTGACTTCCGGCAGGCTGCGGGTTTCCTCGGCGCTGGCCGGTAGCGCGGCCAGAGCCAGGGCGATCAGGCTGAGGCGGGTTTTCATGGTGCCCTCCGCCAGGCCGAGAGGCCGCCGCCGAGACTGGTCAGAAGCAACAGGCCGGCGCCGAACAGGGCGAGCGGCGGTGCTGGCGGTTCCTTGATCTCGACCTTCTTCAGCAGCATGCCCTGAATCGGCGGCGGGGCCACCGGTTCGGGCGGCGGCATCAGATCGGCGGCGCTTTGCGGGCGGGTCGGGCTGGGCGCGGCGGGCAGCATGGCGGCCAGGCCGAAACCGGGGGCGACGAATTTCTCGAAGGCGGCGTTATCGCTCTTGACGTCGAAGCGGCGGGCCAGGTCGTTGTAGCGCTCCTTGAGTTCCGCAACCGTTTTCGCGTCAGCCTGCCAGTAGCCGTGGCGGGCCATCTCCAGCATCTTCTCCATGGTCTGCGCCAGCGCGTGCGGGTTGTTCTTCTCGAACCAGTCCTTGAGGCCGAGCTGGTGCTTGTCGCGGACATAGACGTCGACGAATTCCTGCCACTGGTCGTCGCGGACGATTTCGCGGGCGACCGTGGTCCAGCCGGTAAAGTTGTTCATCGAGTCGAGCACTTGCAGGGTGCCGGAATAGCCTTCGGCCATCAGCCCCTTGATGTAGCCGGGGTGAAAATTGCGGGTGGCGAGTTCCTTGGCCAGGAATTTATCGGCGCCTTCGATCTTGCCAGCCCCGCTGCCGCGCAGGTTGGAGATGTACAGCTCCGGCGCCTTGCCGTCGAGATAACGGACAGCGCTGCCGATACCGCCGAGGTACTGGAAGGGGTCGTCGGTGGTCAGCATGCCGTAGAGGTTGGAGGTGCGCGACAGTACGGCGCCCTCGGTGCCCTTGAGGTGCTCGGCGTAGAGGTTGATGTCTTCGCCGCCGGTGGTGCCCTTGCTGCCCCAGGTCGATTCGTCGCTGCCGAAGGCGTAGTGCATGTTGCGCAGGTAGAGTTGGGCCAGCTTGCGGTCGCCTTCGGCCTTGCTTTTCCAGGTGTCGGTGGCCAGCGCCGCGTCGTCGAGCCCGGTGCCGTAGCGGCCGGAGGCGTTGGAGAAAATGCGTGTTTCCGCCGCTCGTTGTGCGGCCGCTTCCGGCACGCCACGCTGCCTGAGGCTGGCAGCGATGCGCTGGCTGTTGGCGTACACCGGGTTGTCGGCTTCGTTGGCTCGGGCGGCGAGTTCGGCTGCCTTGGCCAGTTGTTTCATCACATTCGGGAAGTGGTCGCGGTAGAGTCCGGTGGCCGACAGCACGATGTCGACGCGGGCGCGGCCGAGCTGTTCGCGCGGGATCAGCTTGACGTCGATGACCCGGCCGCCGGCATCCCATACCGGCTCGACGCCCATTGCCGCCAGCGCCTGCGCTTCGAGCAGGCCCAGGTGGCGCATGGTTTCGACCGACCACAGCGTGAATGTCAGCTTCTTCGGGGCTTGCCCGGTTTTGGCGCGATGCGCGCTAATCAGCGCTTCGGCGGCCTCCTTGCCGGCGGCCCAGGCCTGTTGGGTCGGTACCCGGGACGGGTCGAAGCCGTAGAGATTGCGCCCGGTCGGCAGTGCGTCCGGGTTCTTCATCGGGTCGCCGCCGTAGGAGGTCGGGCGATATTGCCCGGCCAGCGCCGACAGCAGACCGTCCATTTCGGCTGCGGCGCCGAGGTCGGCGTACCACTTGCGGCCCTGTTCGAGCTGGGCTTTCAATTTGGCGTCGGCGACCACCGGCCGGCCGTCGAGGAAATCGCGCAGCAGGCGGAAGGGCGGTGTTTCGGCCATTTTCTCGTAATCGCCGACGAAGGCTTCGTCGAGGTCTTCGTCGGGCACGCCGGCTGCCTTGGCAGCAGCTTCCCAGTAAGGTTTGCCAAGCATCAGCAGCACCGTGCCCAGGCGGAATTTCTCCGCCGGTGCCGTGCCCAGCGTGTGCAGGCCGAGCGGCTGCGCGGTCTGGGCCAGTTCGTGCAGGTGGTCGTGCAGTTCGTTGACGAAGCTGCGGAAGTCGGCGGCAACCCGCTTGTCGTCCCAGCCCATGTCTTTGTCCATGCGTTCTTTTTTGACCTTTTTCATCAGGTCAGCGGCGATTTTTTCCTTCACCGAACCTTCGTCCTGCTGCTGCCAGGCGTGCAGCAGGTCGTGGATTTCGTTGAGCGAGGCGTGCAGCCCGGCTGGCGCGAACGGCGGTGTCTGGTGGGTGACGTTGACAGCGCGGCCACGGCGCTTGGTCTGCAGGGCCTCGCCGATGTTGTCGACGATGTAGGGGTAGATCACGGGCACATCGCCGATGGCGGCCATCGGATAATCGCTCATCGACAGCCCGCGTTCCTTGCCCGGCAACCATTCCTGCGAGCCGTGCGTGCCGTAGTGCACGATGGCGTCGGCCTTGAAAGCTTTGCGCACCCATAGGTAATGCGCCATGTAATAGTGAGATGGTGCCGCCACTGACGAGTGGTAGAGTGCCTTTTCCTTGTCTTCCCAGCGTTCGCCGCGCGGCGCCTGGGGGCTGAGCAGGAGCTTGCCGATCCGGTAGCGCGGCATCACGAAGTAGGCCTCGCCACGGTCGTACACCACCATCGACGATTTTTCCGGCTTGCCCCAGCGCGCTTCCATGTCGGCGCGAGCTTGCGCCGGCTGGCGTTCGAACCAGGCGCGGTAAGCCTTGACCGGCAGGCGTTCGGCCAGCCCGTCGCGGAGCAGGGCATCCAGCTGGCCGTCGCGGTAGAAGGGACTGAGCAGTCGCTGCAGGGTGTTGATCAACTGGATTTCTTCGTTCTCCTGGACGTCGTAGCCGGCGCCTTTCATGACCTTGAGCATGGCTTCGAGGCTGCGCGGGACGTTGAGGTAGGAGGCGGAGAAGTTCTTTTCGCCGGGCGGGTAGTTCCAGAACAGCACGGCGACCTTTTTCTCGGCGTTGGGCAGGCGCTGCAGGCGGGTCAGCTTGATCGCCTTGGCCGCCAGCGCGGCGCTTTGTTCGGGGATCACCATGATTTCGCCATCGGCCTTGCGGGTCGTGAAGGCAACCACGGCGTCAAACATCCCGGCGTATTCGGCCTGGGCCAGGTAGAAGGGGACGTCCATCAGCGGAATGCCCTGCGGGTCGGCGCGCCATTCGGCCTCCTCGCCTTTACGGTAGGAAAGGGCTTGGATCACGGGAATGCCCAGTGCCTCGAATTCCTTGCGCTTGCCCTCGGGATTGAGCGTGATGTGGCTGTTGATCAGCACGTCGGCAACCGGCTTGCCGTTCAGGCGCAGCATGTCATCGTGCGCTTCCATGACCGGGCCGTAGTAGGCCAGCGGCAGTGCGCCGGCGGCTTCGATGCGGCGGATCATGTCGTCGATGAAGCCGGTCTGGCGGGCGCCGATGTGAATCTGAAAGAAGTTGATGGCCACCGTCGCCGGCCGTCTGGCCGGATCGACGCCCTTCCAGCGGAAGTAGTCGGCCGGCGTGGTGAAGATCTGCCCGGGGGCGTCCGGATGGTAAATGGCCGATTTGGGAAAAACGAAGGGCGGGGCGACGTTCTTGACCGTGGTGCTGCGCAGATGGGCGGCGAGGGTGGCGAGGAAGCCATCAAAATTGGCCATGCCGCCGTTGGTGTAGTAGGCATGCAGTTTCTCGGCCAGGGCCTTGCTCAGGCCGCTGGCTTGCGGGCCGTTGTCCTGCATCCAGATGTGCGGGGTTTTCAGTTGCGCCAGCGGTTTTTCCAGCCGGCGCTTGATCGCTTCCTGCATGTGGGCACGCGCGGCGTCGAAGATCACGAAATCGTGGCCGGCGAAGATGTCGCCTTGGCGCTCGGTGGGAATCCGTTCGGCAAAGTGCGCCTCGATCTTCAGGCCATGCTTGTCAGCCAACTCGGCGATGGCCTTGAACTTGCCCGGCGGTACCGGGGAAGTGGCGATGAACAGGATGGATTGGGCGAAGGCGGCGCCTGAGAATAGCAGCAGGGCGGCGAGCAGGATTTTGCGGAGCTGGGTCATGTCTGGCCTGGCGATGAAACGTTGGGCCGGCGCCCGGATGGGCGCCGGCGGGCAGGGTTAGAAATCGGCCTGCAGCGAGAGGCGGAAGCTGCGACCCGGTTGCGAGTAGAAGTCGGCGCCGAGCGGGTTTCTGGCGTCGGCCTGACGGATGTCGCTCCACAACCAGTATTTCTTGTCAAACAGGTTGTTGACCGTGGCCACGATGCGCGTGTCCTTGGTCGGCCGGTACCAGACCGAGATATCGGTCACGCCGTAACCGGCAGGCTGGAACCAGGTGCCACCGGTCTCATCCGTGCGCTTCTTGCGTTGGGCGGCACGCAGGCGGGTTTCGGCACCCCAGTTGCCCGTGTCGTAGCTGATGCCGGACGACAGGCGCATTGGCTCGATGCTGTTCAGCGGCTGCCCGGTTTGCTCGTTGGTGCCGTGTGCGTAGGCCAGGCCGGCATCGACTCGCCAGCCCGGGGCGAAGTCCCAGCTACCCTTGAATTCCGCACCGTAAATCCGGACCTTGTTCAGGTTGACCGAGCTATAGGTGGTGATGCCGGGAATGCACAGCGGATCGCCCGGGCAACTCAGGCGGACGTTCTCGATGAAGTCCTTGTAGCGGTTGTCGTAGACGGTGAATTGGCCGCGCATCCCTTCATGCCGGAAGCGGGCGCCGATTTCGACGCCAACGCTGGTTTCCGGTTTCAGATCGGGGTTGGGGCTTGAACCGTACATCTGGGTTGTATTGCGGAAAGCGCCGTTCAATTCGCTGTAGTTCGGTGCGCGGAAGCCGGAAGCGATCTGCCCGAACAGAGTCACCTGCTCGGTGATTGCCCAGCGTGCGCCGAGTTTGGGCGAAACCGCCTCGTTCGACTGCTTGACGGCTTGCCGGCCAATGGCGGTCAAGGCGTGCTGGGCGAGTTCGTCGACCTCAGGGGTGATCTCGGTGCGGTCATAGCGCAGGCCGGGGACAAGCGTCCAGCGGCTGTTGGCCAGCGAAATCTCGTCCTGGATGAAGAGGCCGATCGTATCGGTGCGTCCGTCAGCGAAGTCGCGCAACGGGTAGGTTTCTCCGGCCAGCGTCTTGGTGACCGTGCCGGCGGTCAGGTTGCGGATGGTCGCGTCGCGCTTGGTCGAGACCTCCTGGCGGCTCAGGTCGAGGCCGTAGGTCAGCAGATGATCGTGTCCGCCGAGACTGAAGGCCGATTCGAACTGGGCCCCCAGGCCCATACTGGTCTGGGAGAAATGAAAATCCTGCTCGATGGCGCAGTTGTTGACGCCGGCGGTGACTCCGGAGCAGCCGGCCGTGGTGTTGCTGCGAATCTGCCGGTTGTTGTTGTGGGTGTTCGATTCCTGATGATGTGCGCGCAGGATCATGCGGTCGTAAAAAAGGTTGCTCGGGCGATGTTCGTATTCGATGCTGGTGCGCAGCCGATCGGAGCTGTCGTCGCCTAGCATCTGGCTGACGCGCGAGAGCGACGAAGGAATCCTCAGGATGTCGGTCTTGCTGTCCTGCTCACGGCTTTCCAGGGTCGCCGTGAGCTTGTGCCCGGCGAGGGGGCGCCAGATCAGTTTGGCGATGCCGCCCTGGTCACTGGTTTTGGTCGGGTTTGCCTTGCTGCGAGCCGGGCCGGTGATGTCGAGCTTGCCGAAATTTTCCGTTTCCTCGCCTTTACCCTGGCTGATCCCGAGCAGCAGTTCGGCGGTTTCTCCTCTGAGAGCGCCGAGGATGGTGCCATTCAGGGTATCGCTGGCGCTTGACCAGGTGCCGCGAAGACGCAGGCCGGCTTTCTTGTCGCCCGGTGCGATATCGCTGGGGTCCAGGGTGACGAAGCCGACCACACCGCCCAGCGCATCCGAACCATAGAGACTGGAGGCTGGGCCGCGAACGACTTCGGCCTGGCGCAGGAAGTCGGGCATGACCCCGGGCGTGGCGCTCATCGTGAAGTTGGTGGCGCCGCCGCCGTTGTAGAAATCGGGCTGGCGATAGCCGTCAACCAGTTGAATGACGCGATTGTCCTCAATGCCGCGGATGTTGACGCGGGTTGCCCCGAAACGGCGGAGATCGCGCGCCATGGCGACATCGGGTTCGTCGCGGAAGAGGTCTGCGTCATCGGCCGGCAGACGACGATCCATCTGCTCCCGGCTGACTTTGCTTACCGTGACGGTAGCCTCATCAACGCTGGCCTCGCGCCGGTTGGCGGAGACGATGGTTTCGTCGAGAGCGGTTTCGGCAAAGGCAGTCGTTGCCGAAAAGGCGCACAGAAGTGCACAAGGAATGGCGCGTAAGCCGGGCCACTGGATGCGGTGCATGGAAACCTCCAAACATGATTGATTACACGTCTGGCTGGCTACCGGGCGATGCGCCCGAAATGGGCTGGCTGGGTGGCTGGCTGCTACAAATAAGAATCGTTATTGTTTCATGAATTCGCGAAGCAGTAAAGAAAAAGGCCAGGGTTTTGTCCTGGCCTGATCGGTTGTTGGTGAGGATCAGCGATCCGCGAACGGTTTCTTCTTGAACTTCCGCTCGCCGTCGAACTTGCGTTCGCCGCCGAAGCTGCCGCTCGGACGGCCTTCGTCCTGGCGCAGGTTGATCGGCACGCCGCGGATGCGGGTGCGTTTCAGGGCGTTGGCGGCTTCGGCGGGCATGCCGGCCGGCAGTTCGACCGTGCTGGACTCATCGTAGAGACCGATGCGGCCGATGAAGCGGCTTTCGATGCCGGCTTCGTTGGCGATGGCGCCGACGATGTCGCGGACTTCGACGCCGTGGTCACGGCCCACGTCGATGCGATAGCGCACCATGTCGCCGGCCGGTGCCGGACGTGCCGGGCGGTCTTCGCGGCGCGGGCGTTCCGGACGGTCCTCGAAACGCGGGCGTTCGCTGCGTTCGCCACGCTCCTCGAAGCGCGGCTTGCGCTCGCGGTCGCCAAAAGTGGCCGGACGACGTTCGTTACGGTCGTTGCGCTCTTCGCGGAACGGGCGCGGCTGCGGATCTTCGCCGGCGACCTCGAGCGGCTTGCCTTCCTGGGCCATCTTGGCCAGGGCGGCGGCGACTTCCTCGGCGCTGACATCCTTTTCCTCGCACAGTTGCGAGACGATGTTGGCGAAGAAATCGAGGCCTTCGGCATCGAGGACTTCGGCGACCTTGGCCTTGAAGTCGGCGACGCGCTTGTTGGTCACGTCGGCACGGCTGGGCAGGGTCAGCGGCGCGATCGGCTGGCGGGTGGCGCGCTCGATGGTGCGCAGCATGCGGATTTCGCGCGGCGCGACGAAGAGGATGGCGTTGCCGGTGCGGCCGGCGCGGCCGGTGCGGCCGATGCGGTGCACATAGGCTTCGGTGTCGTAGGGGATGTCGTAATTGACGACGTGGCTGATGCGCGGCACGTCGATGCCGCGGGCGGCGACGTCGGTGGCGATGACGATGTCAAGGGCGCCAGACTTCAACTGCTCGATGACGCGTTCACGCATCTGCTGGTTGAGGTCGCCGTTCAGCGCGGCGGCGGCGTAGCCGCGGGCATTGAGCTTGTCGGCGAGTTCGACGGTGGCGGTCTTGGTGCGCACGAAGATGATGGCGGCGTCGAAGTCTTCTTCAACTTCGAGGATGCGGGTCAGCGCGTCGAGCTTGTGCAGGCCGGAAACCTGCCAGTACACCTGGCGGATCGCGGCGACCGTGGTGGTGGCCGACTTGATCTTGATTTCCTTGGGATCGACCAGGTACTTCTGGGCGACGCGGCGAATCTGTTCCGGCATGGTGGCCGAGAACAGCGCAGTCTGGTGCTGCTCGGGCGTGTGTTCGAGAATCCACTCGACGTCGTCGATGAAGCCCATGCGCAGCATTTCGTCGGCTTCGTCGAGGACCAGCGTCTTCAGGTGGTCGAGATTGAGCGTCTTGCGCTCGAGGTGGTCCATGACCCGGCCCGGCGTACCGACGATGACGTGGGCGCCGCGCGACAGCTGCTTGAGCTGGATGGTGTAGCTCTGGCCACCGTAGATCGGCAGCACATGGAAACCGGGCAGGTTCTTGGCGTAGCTCTGCAGCGCTTCGGCAACCTGGATCGCCAGTTCGCGCGTCGGCGTCAGGATCAGTGCCTGCGGCTTGGCGACCTTGATGTCGATGGTTTCCATCAGCGGCAGCGCGAAGGCGGCGGTCTTGCCGGTGCCGGTCTGCGCCATGCCGATCATGTCGCGGCCGTCGAGCAGGATGGGGATGCACTGGGCCTGGATGGGGGAGGGGGTTTCGTAACCGATTTCGCTCAGGGTCTTGAGCAGGGATTCGCTCAAGCCGAGTTCGGCAAAGCTGTCGACGGTAGACGTCATGATGCTGTTCCTTTCCTCGCTGCCGGTTCGCGACGGGCAGCGGTATTCGCCCGTATCGCGGGCGGCCTGGGTGACCCCGACGCAGCCATGCCGGGGAAGAAATCAATGGGGTGAATCCTGCACAAGAACTGAAAAACCGGGGGCTGCTCGGAGTTACTGCGGGCGATGCATCAACGCATTGAACTGATTATTCTACATTTTTTCGTTCGTTGACACCAGCCCGCGCGGCCGGAGACGGCATTCTGCTCGAGGTTTTACGGGGCAGGGTTGGTGTAGCGCAGATGAATTGCGTCGATCGCTTCGATCAACTCGGCATGCATCGGCGTCAGGGTGGCCGGCAGGGTTTCCTTGAGCTGGTTCAGCGAAGAGGCGCCAATGATCGTGCTGGCGACGAACCAGCGCGAGCGGACGAAACCCAGTGCCAGTTGAGTCGGCGTCAGGGCATGGCTGCGCGCCAGGTCGACGTAGGCCTGGACGGCGGCGCTGACGTTGGGCTTGGCGTAGCGTTGGCCGAAGAAGGGCCATTGCGTTAGGCGACCGGGGGCCGCCGGGTCGGCCAGGTATTTGCCGCTGAGATGACCGAAGGCCAGCGGCGAGTAGGCGAGGAGTCCGACTTCCTCGCGGTGGCAGGTCTCGGCCATGCCATATTCGTATACCCGGTTGAGCAGGTTGTAGCTGTTCTGGGTCGAGACGATGCGCGGCAGGCCAAGCTCGTCGGCCAGACGGGTGAACTGGCAGATGCCCCAGGGGTGTTCGTTCGATACTGCAACATGGCGGACCTTGCCCTCGCGGACCAGTTCGCCCAGGGTTTCCAGTTGTTCGCGGATGCTCGTGCATTCACGTTCCTTGGCAGGGTCGTACTGCCACTGGCCGAACATCGGCTGGTTACGCTCCGGCCAGTGCAGCTGATAGATATCGATGTAGTCGGTCTGCAGGCGCTGCAACGAACCTTCGATGGCGGCGCGGATGTTGGCGCGGTCCATGCTCAGCGGGCCGCCGCGTATCCATTCCAGGCTGCGTGCCGGGCCGGCCACCTTGGTGGCCAGGATGATCTTGTCGCGTGCTTGCCGCTTCAGCCAGCGGCCGACGATGGCTTCCGACGCGCCGGCCGTTTCGGCGCGGGTCGGTACGGCATACATTTCGGCCGTGTCGATGAAATTGATGCCGTGTTCCAGCGCGTAATCGAGTTGGCCGTGGGCATCGCCTTCATCGGTCTGCTCGCCGAAGGTCATCGTGCCGAGGCAGACTTCGGGAATGCTCAGTTCGCTGCGGCCCAGGCGCTTGTTTTTGAACAGGCTCATAATTGGTCTCCGGAAATGGGGGAAAGCTCAGGGTTGTTGGCAGAGGACGCCGTAGATCAGCACGTGGCGTTCGAGCACCGGATCAAAGCTGGCGGGAACGATGGCCAGCCGGTGCTCGTCAGCTCGCTGGCAATGCGCCCGGGTCCACGCGGCGGCGGCGGCGTGCGCCGATGCGAAATCCGGGAACAGGGCGTCCAGCGCGTTGGCGCGCACCGGCAGGAACTTGCCGCAATGCCGGTCGAGCAGGGTGTCGGTATCCAGCATCTGGACTGCATAACCCTGTGCCGGGCGGCGCAAGGGTAAAGCGTGCACATCGAAGGGGTCGCCAAAGGCGTCGTCGGGAAAATCCACGGTAAACAAGCAGTGTCAGGCGGGAATGTCGGGGATGAGCATTTGCTCGAGCAACAGGATGCGGTCCTTCAAGGCGAGCTTCCGCTTTTTCAGGCGGCGGATCAGCAATTCGTCCGGCGGCGGGTTCTCGATGAGGTGCAGGATGACCTGGTCGAGATCGCGATGTTCCACCTGCAGTTCATTCAACTGCATGCGGATGTCGCTGATTTCCGTCTCGGTCAACGGACGAAGGGCCATGGCATTGCTCCTGACAGCATTTATGGTTTTGCTTAGAATAACCGAACCAATATAAAGGAGGAGAACATGATGCATCACGTAATCGTTTCGTTCGGCAAAGACACCGAGTTCGAATACAAGCTCGCTGGCGGTGGCGCTGCTGACGAAGCGCGCCAATGGTTTGACCGTGAATTCGTCGCCCTGGAGTGCGATGTGGCGACCCCGACGGGCAAGGTCCTGGCCGTCGACCGGATTCTCAGTGTCGCCAAATATGCCGGCGAAACCCGCTTCCGCGACCAGCCGTCCTGGGCCGAACAATTTGCCCGCAACACCGCAGCAATTCTTGGTCGGGAACTCATCCGCGTCGATGTCGAGCAGTACAGCATCGGTTATTGATGAACAAGGCGTTTGTCCGGGAAAGCGACGGCGAGGATGACGAGGATCTGCAACCGGCCTTGCGCATCCCGCCCGGTTCCCGCAATTACATTACCCCGGCCGGGCATGCCCGGCTGAAGGACGAGCTCGAACACCTGGTCAAGCGCGAGCGTCCGCATATAGTCGAAATCGTCGCCTGGGCGGCGTCCAATGGCGACCGCTCGGAAAACGGTGACTATATATATGGCAAGCGTCGGCTGCGCGAAATCGACCGGCGCATCCGTTTCCTGAGCAAACGCCTGGATATTGCCGAAGTGGTCGATCCCCTGCGTCAGGGCGACAACGATCAAGTCTTCTTCGGGGCCACCGTAACCATCGGTGAAGCCGACGGTAGTGAAAACACCTATCAGATTGTCGGGGTCGATGAGGCTGATGCCTCATCCGGACGCATCAGCTGGATCTCGCCGCTGGCCCGTGCGCTGATCAAGTCCCGCGAGGGCGACAGCATCCGTTTCCAGAGCCCGGTCGGTGTGCGCGAAATCGACATCCTCGAAGTGCGCTACGAGGCAATTCCCTGAAATTTTCAAAAAGGGGTTGACGCCTTTTTTGGTGTGTGTAGAATGCGCACCTTCCTTGCGGTGCCGGGGTTTCCGGCGGTGTGAGGCAGGCAGTGAGGTGAAAGAAATTTTGCTGAGGTGCTTGACGGGAGTGAGGGAGTGTT
>NZ_CALJNI010000005.1:0-121425 GCF_937982035.1 uncultured Azonexus sp. | reverse complement strand
CCAATGTCACAAATGAGGTATTGGATCATGGAGTTCGCATCTGTGGAAGACTGCACGAATCTGTTCCTGTTTAGCCCATAATCTCAGATGTGGCGAATCTTGTTAAAACTGAATATGAAAGGAAAATGAGATGAAAAAGACCTATGAGGTTCGTGTCGAGCAACTTATTCAGTATGCAGGCACTATCGAAGTCGAGGCAGAAAGTGCTTCCGAGGCGGTGGAGCTGGCGTTGAAGGAAGTCAATGGAACGGAGAGTTTTTTGCTCGATGCGGACGTCGAGGCATCACAGGCCTACGCCTATTCAGTGTCGAGTGACCGAGGGGGTTTCAGTATGAGTGACGCTCGTGACGCTGGACTCCAAGATATCCGCCAGCATGTTGCATGCCGAGGTATTGAAAGCGTACCGTCTCAACTTATAAATGCTGCATGCTAATAAGGTAGATAGCAGTCTCATGCATGGCGCAGAAACGGCACCCCGTGCGGGAGTGTCGTTTCTTGTTTCGGGAGCGCAGCGAAAAGCAAGGCATCGTGATGCCCCCGTGAGGCGAGCCGGTTTTAGATACGAGAGAAGACTCGCTGGACGATCTCCCGGTTGAGCTCGTTTTCCATCGCATCTGTGATCACCTCCCAATCGCCGCAGGACGCGCTCATCAGGAGTGAGAAATCGCTCTCGCTCACCCCGGCCTCACCAAGAATCTCTGGCAGGATTTCCTCGCAGAACGAGTCGTAGGCCTCGTCGTCGTATTCACCGTCCTCGTCCTGGTTCTCGCAAATCCATTCATCAGTTTCGCTCTCGTATGCGAGCAGAGCCTCGGATGCCGCCTCAATAGTTTTTGTCGGCAGATCGTCGAGTTGCTTTGAAACATTCATTCCCAGATTCCCCTTTCTTTCGTGTTCTGTTTGTTCGGCAAGATGATTCTAAGCTACCGCAAAGATCCGCCCGTATTTTCAGGAGGGCGTACTTTTCCTGCGGTTTCGCCGGTTCGCCGGTCAGCTTCCGTATTACGCATGCTTCCTCATGCGATGAGCGGTTCTTATTTGCGGATTCAACTGATCTGACGGGGATAAAGAGCTTCAAGTGCGAATCAGAGGCTGGCACGTCTGAGGGGCAGCAAGCTGGTGATTTAAGTATTCTATAAGCCTCTGTGACCCATTGTTTCAGCGCCCGGTAACGCGGCAATTCCAAACTCATCCACTTGGTCCCGCAAGGCCTTGTTTCTTGCCGCGTCACGAACGCGAGCCAGAAAATCGTCAAGGCTTAGGCTGTATGAATCCGGTTCTCCTTGGTCGCAGATGCGCGGACGACCGTCTGGTCCGTCGCGGAAAGTTTCTGTATCCATAAGGGAGCCCGATCCGACGAAGGTGGAGAGGCGGCCGTATGTTCGGGCTTCTTTTGCTTCGCGCGTCGTCGAGAAGGTGCGGTCACGTTTCCAGCGTCGAACACCGCCAAGGGGGTAGCGGATGTTCTTTTCGTTGCCGTGCTCTTCAAAGGGTGGTCCTGCGCCTTCGCTTCCTTGGCGCTTCTTGCGCAGCCAGTCGAGCGACTCCCCAATGACGATGGACGTCTGCTCGGGTGTCAACGAGAGTTCATCCGGCAGATCCGGAAGCTGGCGGAGGAAAGCTAGTTCCTCCTCTGTGTATATCCTCAAATCGGCCATATTCGCCTCCTTGTGACGCCCCGTTAGACTCCAAGGGGGGAGCGAAAAGGGAGCGAGATATTTTTTTCGTCTTTTCCCAGCCTTGCGGCACTCCAAAATAAACCATGACAAATGGGATGTTTTGGGGTGGGGTTTCAGGAGTTAAAAACCCCTGAAACCCTGTGTTGGTGGGCCCTACTGGACTTGAACCAGTGACCAAGCGATTATGAGTCGCCTGCTCTGACCAACTGAGCTAAGAGCCCGAAAATCTACTTCAAATACAAGCTTATGAGTCCTCTGCTCTGACCAACTGAGCTACAGGCCCGGAAAGCTTAGTTGCCGGTCGGGTCGAGGAAGCTGCGCAGTTTGTCGGAGCGGCTCGGGTGGCGCAGCTTGCGCAGTGCCTTGGCTTCGATCTGGCGGATACGCTCGCGGGTGACGTCGAACTGCTTGCCGACTTCTTCCAGTGTGTGGTCGGTATTCATTTCGATGCCGAAACGCATGCGCAGGACCTTGGCTTCGCGGGTCGTCAGGCTGTCGAGAATGTCCTTGGTGACGCCGCGCAGGCTGGAGAACATCGCCGCGTCGGCCGGGGCCAGCGTGGTGTGGTCTTCGATGAAGTCGCCGAGATGGGAGTCGTCGTCGTCGCCGATCGGCGTTTCCATGGAGATCGGCTCCTTGGAAATCTTCATGATCTTGCGGATCTTGTCTTCCGGCATGTCCATCTTCTTGGCCAGGGTCGCCGGATCGGGTTCGGAACCGGTTTCCTGCAGAATCTGGCGGCTGATCCGGTTCATCTTGTTGATCGTTTCGATCATGTGCACCGGGATGCGGATGGTCCGCGCCTGGTCGGCGATGGAGCGGGTGATGGCCTGGCGGATCCACCAGGTGGCGTAGGTCGAGAACTTGTAGCCGCGACGGTATTCGAACTTGTCCACTGCCTTCATCAGGCCGATGTTGCCTTCCTGGATCAGGTCGAGGAACTGCAGGCCGCGGTTGGTGTATTTCTTGGCAATCGAGATGACCAGGCGCAGGTTGGCCTCGGTCATCTCGCGCTTGGCGCGGCGGGCCTTGGCTTCGCCGGTGGACATCTGCTTGTTGATGTCCTTCAGTTCCTTCAGCGGAATGCCGATGCGGTCCTGCAGGGCGAGCAGCTTGCGCTGTTCTTCCTGGATATCCGGCGCGCTGCGGGTCAGGATGGCAACGTAGGTCTTCGGGGCGGCGGCGATTTCGGCCTCGACCCAGTCGAGGTTGATTTCGTTGCCCGGGAAGGACTGGATGAAGTGCTGGCGCGGCATGCGCACGCGGTCAACGCAGATGTTCTGGATCTTGCGTTCGCAGCCGCGAACTTCCTCGACCATGCCGCGCACGCTATCGCACAGGCGCTCGATGCAGCGCGAGGTGAAGCGGATGTTCATCAGTTCGTCGGACAGCTGCTGTTGCAGCTTGAGGTAGGCCTTGTCCTGCGAGCCCTTGCTGCCAAGGGTCTTCTGCATCTTGGCGTGGATTGCGCGAATGGCCTTGAAGCGTTCCAGGCCTTCGGTCTTCAGTTGCAGCAGCGAGGCTGCAGCGGCGCCGCCGCCTTCTTCACCGCCCTCTTCGTCGTCATCGCTGTCGTCGTCGCTCTCGATGGCGCTGGCTTCGGCTGCCGGCTCTTCCTCGACGGCGTTCGGGTCGATCAGGCCGTCGATCAGTTCGTCGATGCGCATCTCGTCGGTTTCGACCTTGGCGGCCATGTCGAGGATGTCGGCAATCGTCGTCGGGCAGGCCGAGATGGCCTGGATCATGTGCTTCAGGCCTTCCTCGATGCGCTTGGCGATCTCGATTTCGCCCTCGCGGGTGAGTAGTTCGACCGAGCCCATTTCGCGCATGTACATGCGCACCGGGTCGGTGGTCCGGCCGAATTCGGAATCGACGGTGGACAGTGCCTGTTCGGCCTGGGCTTCGACTTCCTCATCGTCGGCGGCGCCGGCAGCGGTGTCGGACATCAGCAGGTCTTCGGCAGCCGGGGCTTCGTCGAAGACCTGGATGCTCATTTCGCTGAAGGTCGAAATGATCGCCTCGATCGACTCGGCATCGACGACATCGTCGGGCAGGTGGTCGTTGATTTCGGCGTAAGTCAGGTAACCGCGTTCCTTGCCCAGCTTGATCAGCGCCTTGAGGCGCATCTTGCGCGCTTCAGCGTCGAGCGGTTGCGGGGTTTCTGCCATCGCGCCTTCGAGCAGCGCCTTTTCGGCAGCCTTATCCTTGGCCTTGCTGGTGCGAGCCTTGGGAGCTTCCTTAGCGGTGTCTTTTGCCTTAGCCATGAACACGATCCATGTAATTGGAGAAAACCGTAAATTTTACCACAACTTAGCTGCGATTTCCCCGGGTGCTTAGAAACTGGATGTAGGCCTGCTTTTCGGCGGCGGACAGACCGGCGACGCCGAATTGCTGGGCTTTGACCTGTAATTCGGCGAACTGGCGCATCTGTCCGCCTTCCTGGAGTTTTTCCACGGTGGCGCGGA
This sequence comes from uncultured Azonexus sp., assembly GCF_937982035.1. Classification (NCBI taxonomy): domain Bacteria; kingdom Pseudomonadati; phylum Pseudomonadota; class Betaproteobacteria; order Rhodocyclales; family Azonexaceae; genus Azonexus; species uncultured Azonexus sp. Next base: position 117,281 of record NZ_CALJNI010000005.1, on the reverse strand, counting down.
ATTCCGCCTCGGCCTCTTCTTCGTCAAACGGCAGGCCGAGAAGTTCCGACGCCGCGGCCTCGATGATCTGCTCTTCCGGAAGGCCGCGCAGTTGCTCGCGCAAGGCGGCGTAGCCCTGGCTGCCGTTGCCGGCGCGGACCAGTTCTTGCAGGCGCAGCAGTGCCGGACGCTCTGGGGTGTCGGGGAGAAGTTCGCCCGGGAGTTGTGCGGCCAGCAGCGGCTTGTGCAGGACGATGCGCAGCAGGTTGCGGGTCAGCGACGGCGCGCTGCGCCTGGCTTTCGGCGGTGCGGCCGGCGCGTAGGACTTGAGTTCGCACAAGCGCTCGACTTCCTGCTGGGCGAAGCCGCTGGCTTCGGCCAGGCGCTTGACCAGTTGCAGCCGGAGCAGCGGCGTCGGTAGCTTGAGCAGCAGCGGCTTGGCTTCGTAGATCAGCTTGGCCTTGCCTTCCGAGCTGGTCAGGTCGCAGCGCTGCGCGAGTTCGCGCAGCAGGAAATCCGACAGCGGCATGGCTTGCGTCACCTGGCGGTCGAATTCGGCCTTGCCGTGTTCGCGGATGAAGCTGTCGGGGTCGTGCTCGGCGGGCAGGAAGACGAAACCGATCTGCTTGTTGTCGGCCAGTGCTTCCAGCGCGTTTTCCAGCGCCCGCCAGGCGGCCTTGCGGCCGGCGTTGTCGCCGTCGAAGCAGAAGACGATGCGGTCGACCTGACGCAAGAGCTTTTGCACATGCGTCGGCGTGGTCGCCGTGCCGAGCGTGGCGACGGCGTTGCCGACGCCATTCTGGGCCAGCGCGATGACGTCCATGTAGCCTTCGGTGACGATGGCTGTGTTGGTTTCACGCATGGCCTGGCGCGCCTGCGGCAGGCCGAACAGTTCGCGGCCTTTTTCGAACAGCGGGGTTTCCGGCGAGTTCAGGTACTTCGGTTCGCCCTGGTCGATGATGCGTCCGCCGAAAGCGATGATGTCGCCCTTGGGGTTGACGATGGGGATCATCAGCCGGTCGCGGAAGCGGTCGTAGCGGCGGCCGGAGTCGTTGTCGATGACCAGGCCGGCGAGCTTGAGCTCATCGCTGTCGTAGTCGGGGAAAATGCTCTTCAGGCCATTCCAGCCGTCGGGCGCGTAACCCATGCCGTAGCGGGCGGCGATCTCGCCGCTGAGTCCGCGTTTCTTGCAATAGGCGATGGCCTTGTCGGAGCGGCGCAACTGCTCCTTGTACCAGGCGGCGGCGCGACTCATGATTTCGACCAGATTGCGTGTCTGGCCGTATTTTTCCGGCGAGAAATCGCCACTGTCCGGGACCGTCATGCCGACCCGCGAAGCCAGTTCCTTGACCGCGTCGACAAAGCCAATGCCCTGGTATTCCATGACGAAACCGATCGCCGTGCCGTGCGCGCCGCAACCGAAGCAGTGGTAGAACTGCTTGGTCGGGCTGACCGTGAACGACGGGGATTTCTCGTTGTGGAAAGGGCAGCAGGCGGCGTAATTGGCGCCGGCCTTCTTCAGCGGGACATAGCTGTCGACCAGGTCGACGATGTCGACCCGGGCCAGCAGATCCTGAATGAAGCTTTCCGGGATCACGACGCGCTTAGCCGGCCAGGGCGGCCTTGACCAGTTTCGAAACCTCGGCCATGTCGGCCTTGCCGGCCAGGCGCGGCTTGAGGACGGCCATCAGCTTGCCCATGTCGGCCGGTCCGCTGGCGCCGGTTTCGGCGACTGCTGCGGCAACGGCGGCGGCGCTTTCCTCGGTGCTCATCTTTTCCGGCAGGTAGGCGGCGAGGATGGCGATTTCGGCCTGTTCGGCGTCGGCCAGGTCCTGGCGGGCGGCGGCCTGGTACTGGGCGACGCTGTCCTTGCGCTGCTTGACCAGCTTTTCGATGACGGCGGCGACGGCGGCATCGTCGAGTTCGACGCGCTCGTCGACTTCCTTCTGCTTGATCGCGGCGAGCAGCAGGCGGATGGTCGCCAGGCGGGTCGCTTCCTTGGCCTTCATGGCCGTTTTCATGTCTTCGGTGATGCGTGCTTTCAGGCTCATGGCTTACCTGGGTGAAGTTCGGCGGTAAAAAACACAAAGCCGCCAGCTTTTGAGGGCGGGCGGCTTTTATTTTGCAGCAAAGGCGTACTCGATCAGTACATCTTCGGCGGCAGGGTCAGGCTGCGGAGGCGCTTGTTCTGGCGTTTGACGGCAGCAGCAGCCTTGCGCTTGCGCTCGGCGGTGGGCTTTTCGTAAAACTCACGGGCGCGCAGCTCGGTCAGGAGGCCCGTCTTCTCGACAGTGCGCTTGAAGCGGCGAATGGCCACCTCGAACGGCTCGTTTTCCTTGACACGAATGTTCGGCATATAAATCACCCCCTTCCGTTAGGCGCCTGCCAGGTCAAGTAAACGGCAGTGCGCGCAAAAATGATTCCGCATTTCGCGGACAGCCAAGCATTCTATGCGAGATCGGCTCGGTCGATCAAGTGCTAAAATGCGCGCCCATGTTGATCCTCGGTGTTGAATCTTCCTGCGACGAAACCGGTATCGCGCTTTACGACAGTGAAGCCGGCCTGCTCGCGCATGCGCTGCACTCGCAGGTGGCGATGCACGCCGAGTACGGTGGCGTCGTTCCCGAACTGGCGTCGCGCGACCACATCCGGCGTGTTGTTCCGCTGCTGCGGACAGCGCTGGCGCAGGCCGGCCGCAGTCTGGCCGAGGTCGATGCCGTCGCCTACACGCGCGGGCCCGGCCTGTCAGGCGCGCTGCTGGTCGGCTGTGCCTTTGCCGAAGCGCTGGCATTGGCACTCGACAAGCCGACCATACCCGTGCATCACCTCGAAGGGCATCTGTTGTCGCCGCTGCTGTCGGCGGATCCGCCGGCTTTCCCGTTCATCGCCCTGCTGGTGTCCGGCGGTCACACGCAATTGATGAAGGTGACCGGCGTCGGTGAGTACGAACTGCTCGGCGAGACGCTTGACGACGCCGCCGGCGAAGCCTTCGACAAGAGCGCCAAACTGCTCGGGCTGCCTTATCCTGGGGGTGCCTTGCTGTCGCAACTGGCCGAGCGCGGCGATCCGGAAAAATACAGCCTGCCGCGGCCGATGCTGCATTCCGCCGACCTCAACTTCAGCTTCTCCGGTTTGAAGACGGCGGTGCTGACGCTGGTGCGTGAGCAGGCCGAGCCGCTGAGCGACGACTTCCGGGCCGACGCGGCGCGGGCTTTCCAGGAAGCCATCGTCGAGGTGCTGGTGAAAAAGTCGTTGAAGGCGCTGAAGCAGACCGGCCTCAAGCGCCTGGTCGTGGCCGGCGGCGTCGGTGCCAACCGGCAACTGCGGGCCATGCTCGACGATGAGGCGAAGCGCAAGCGCTTCCGCGTGCATTACCCGGAACTGGCCTTCTGTACCGACAACGGCGCCATGATCGCGCTGGCCGGTTGCCTCAGATTGCAGGCCGGTTCCACGGCCAAGCCGGCCGGCAGTTTCAGCGTGCAGCCGCGCTGGCCGTTGATGCAGATGACGGAAAAGTCGAGCTGATTCCTGCGTTTCGGGCATTTCCGGCACGCCGGCTTCTTGCCGCAACAGTCCTTTTTACCCATGGCTGCCGGCGGCTCAGAAGTTTTCCGGCAGGCTGGCGAAGATGTCGAGGTAGTTTTCCCAGGGCGCTTCGTCGCCGATCAGGGATTGAATGAGGCGGCTGAGCATGATGGTCTCCTGTGCATTGCTGACCTGCTCACTTTAGGCAAGCTCAGTGCCGGCGACCAATCGATTTTCTGCATCCGGCCGATGCCTTGCCGCTATCCCTTCTTCTTGCTGCCGATCTTGCTTTCCTGGCCAGCCATCAGGCGTTGCAGGTTCTGCCAGTGCTTGATGATCAGGGCCATGGCGATGATGCCGACGACGGCAAACTGACCGTTGGTGCCGTGCATCAGCGCCGAGTACAGCGGTGCGGTGCCGGCGGCGATGAGGGCGGCGAGCGAGGAATAGCGCGACACATAGGCGACCAGCAGCCAGGTGCCGAGGACCATCAGGCCGAGGATGGGATCGAGCGCGAGCAGCGCGCCGGCAGCGGTGGCAACGCCCTTGCCGCCCTTGAATTTGAGGAAGATCGGGAACAGGTGGCCGAAGAACACGGCCAGTGCGACGAAGCCGACGGTCATGCCGGAGAGTTCGGCCTGCTGTGCGAGGAAGACGGCCAGCCAGCCTTTGAGGGCGTCGCCGATCAAAGTGAACAGGGCGGCTTTCTTGTTGCCGCTGCGCAGCACGTTGGTCGCGCCGGGGTTGCCCGAACCGTAGGTGCGCGGGTCGGCGAGGCCGAACAGCTTCGACGAAATCATCGCGAAGGGCACGGAGCCAAGCAGGTAGGCAGCAAGGATGGCGAGCAGGATTTCCATGGGTTTTGGCGGTCTCGGAGGTACAATCGCGGCGAATTTTACACCCCGGATCACGGTCGACCGTCACATGGACATCATTTTCATCGAGGAACTGCGCGCCGAAACGTGGATAGGCATCTATCCGCGCGAAAAGGCCGTGCCGCAGACGGTCGAAATCACGCTGCACATCGGTGTATCGACGACCTCGGCCGGGGCCAGCGACGACATTCGCGATACCGTGGACTACGCGGTCGTCGTCGAGCGCCTGCGCAAGGACCTCGCCGCCAGCCATTTCAACCTGCTGGAGAAGCTGACCGAGCACATCGCCACCTGGCTGCTGGAGAACTTCGCTGCGCAGTGGGTCCGCGTTTCGGTCGCCAAACTTGGCATGATGCCCGGCGTCAAGCGCGTCGGCGTGGTCATCGAGCGCTCGATTTAAAGTCCGACCGCCAGCGTCGTCATCACCGCGAAACCGGCGAGCAGGCCGGCGGTGCCGGCAGCTTCGCGCCCCGGGCGGTGCGAGGCCGGGATCAGTTCGTGGCTGACCACCCAGAGCATGGCGCCGGCCGCCGCGGCGAGCGCCAGCGGCAGGGCGGCGCCGGCTGCCGTGCTGGCAATCACCCCGAACAAACCGCCGACCGGTTCGACCAGGCCGGTGGCCAAGGCCATCAAGGTGGCGCGCAGCGGGCCGGCACCGAGGGCGATCATGGCGCTGGCGACGATCCAGCCTTCGGGTACGTTCTGGATGGCGATGCCGAGCGTCATTCCGTGATCGACGCCGGAGGCCGCAGCAACACCGACCGCCAGACCTTCCGGGACGTTGTGCAGGGCGATGGCGGCGACGACCAGGCCGACCTGCGGCAGCGCCCGGCTGCTGTCGACCGATTCGACGTGGCTGTGTTCGGTCCGCGTGTCCATCCAGTGCATCATCGCAGCACCGCCGAGCAGGGCCAGCGCGGTGGCGATGCCGAGGCCGAGCGGGGCGCTGCTGGTGGCGATCGTCTGCACGGCCGGGACGAGCAATGAGAACAGGCTGGCGGCGAGCATCATGCCGCCGGCGAGGCCGAGCATCGGCGCCATCAGGCGTTCCGTCGGGCGGCGCATGAAGAGTACGGGAATGGCGCCAAGACCCGTGGCCAGGCCGGCGAACAGACTGGCCTGGAGGCCGGTCAGGGCCATCGGGTGGGCGGCAAACCATTGTCCGGCCTGGTCGATGCCGAAGGCCAGGGCGACGACGGCCATGGCAATGCCGGTCCACAAGTGCTTGCGGGCGGCGGGGCGGGCGTAGTGGCGGGCAACGATCTGGGTCATGGCTTTCTCCTTGTGATGGAGGAACTTTATGCCGTGACCGTCGATTGATCTAATCGATTGATTAAATTTTGGCGATAGCTGGGTTTAATTTGGTAGGGCGGCGTCGACCGGTTTTGCCTTGAGTACGCTGCTCAGGATGGCCGGATCGATACCGACCAGGAAGCCGCGCTTGCCGCCGTTGATGTAAATCAGCGGCAATTCGAGGATGCTGCGCTCGACGAACACCGGCATCGCCTTCTTCGTGCCGAACGGACTGGTGCCGCCGACCAGGAAGCCGGTGTGGCGGTTGGCGACTTCCGGCTTGCAGGGTTCGACCTTCTTGCACGGAATCTGCCGCGCCAGTTCCTTGGTCGACACCTTGCAATCGCCGTGCATGAGCACGATCAGCGGCTTGGCGCTCTCGTCTTCGAAGACCAGTGTCTTGACCACGGCATGTTCGTCGACGCCGAGTTCGCGTGCCGAGACGCGGGTGCCGCCGTGTTCTTCATAGGCGTAGAGATGCGGGGTGAAACTGACCTTGTTCGCTTTCAGGAACTTGGTCGCCGGAGTTTCGGGGGCGTGTTCTGGCTTGCTCATGGCGGCATTCTAACCGCGCGGATGATGCATCGCATGCAGCGACTTCAGCCGTTCGCGGGCAACGTGGGTATAGATCTGTGTGGTCGAGATGTCGGCGTGGCCGAGCAGCAGCTGGACGACGCGCAGGTCGGCGCCGTGGTTGAGCAGATGCGTGGCGAAGGCGTGGCGCAGCACGTGTGGCGACAGTTTCGCCGGGTCGATCCCGGCCACCAGCGCGTAGCGCTTGACCAGATGCCAGAAGGCATGACGAGTCATGGCGCCGCCGCGGGCGGTGACGAACAGGGCGTCGCTGACCTGGTCGTGCAGGATGGCGGCGCGCGCTGTCTTCAGGTAGTCGGCAATCCAGTCGATGGCCTGCTCACCGAGCGGCACCAGCCTTTCCTTGCTGCCCTTGCCAAAGGCGCGCAGCACGCCATCGGCCAGGCTGACCTCGTGCAATTTCAGATTGACCAGCTCGGAAACACGTAGCCCGGTCGCGTACAGGGTCTCGAGCATGGCCCGGTCGCGCCGACCGAGTGGCGTGTCGAGGTCGGGCGCGGCGAGCAGGTTGGCGACCTGCTGTTCCGACATGACCTTGGGCAGGCGCGACGGCAGGCTGGGGTTGGAGAGTTTCAGCGTCGGGTCACTGACGATGCGACCGCGCCCGACCTGCCAGCGGAAGAAGCGGCGCAATGTGGACAGGTAGCGCGCCTGCGAGCTGGCGCGCGTGCTACGTGACAGGTGGGCGACGAAGGCGGTCAGCGTCGTTTCACGCAGGTCGAGCAGCGGCTCATGCGCGTGTTCGGCGAGCCAGCCGGCCAGCCGGCCGAGGTCGGAACGGTAGCTGTCGAGCGTTGCCTTGGCCAGACCGTCCTCCAGCCAGAGGGCGTCGCAGAACTGGTCGATCTCGGCGAGGTCAGTGGGGCTTGGCGGCAAGTTCGGCGTTTTCATGCTGCAGCAGCCAGCGCTTGACCTCGAGCAGGAAACCGCCGCGTTCGCGGGCGAAGCCGCCGAGCCCGCCCTGGCTGGCGACAACGCGGTGGCAAGGGACAACCACCGGGTAAGGGTTGGCGCCGCAGGCCTGGCCGACGGCACGCGGCGCGTTGTGCAGGGCTTTTGCCAGTTGGCCGTAGGTTTCGGTCCGGCCGCCGGGAATGGCTGAAATCTGTTCCCAGACGCGGCGCTGGAAGCTTGTTCCGGCGGGTTTGAGCGGCAGGCTGAACGGACTGGCCGGGTCGCGCAGGTAGGCTTGCAACTGTCGAACGGCTTCGGCCGCGAGCGGGGTGGTCGGCGCCAGGGTGGGGCGGGGCTCAAGGAAGTCGATGGCGGTGATTTCGTCGGCGTCGCAGCAGATGCCGAGACAGAAACCGGGGGCGGCGACGATGGCTTGGTAGTCCTTCATGGCCGTTCAGAAAGCGGAAATGCCGGTCTGGGCGCGGCCAAGTATGAGCGCGTGGATGTCATGCGTACCCTCGTAGGTATTGACCACTTCGAGATTGACGACATGGCGGATGACGCCGAATTCGTCGGAAATGCCGTTGCCGCCGAGCATGTCGCGTGCCGTACGGGCGATGTCGAGCGCCTTGCCGCAGGAATTGCGCTTCATCAGCGAAACGATTTCCGGCGTTGCGCTGCCGTCGTCCATCATCCGGCCCAGGCGCAGTACGCCCTGGATGCCGAGGGTGATCTCGGTCTGCATGTCGGCGAGTTTCTTCTGTACCAACTGGTTCGCTGCCAGCGGCCGGTCGAACTGCTTCCTGTCCAGCGTGTATTGCCGGGCCGTGTGCCAGCAGGCTTCGGCGGCTCCTAAAGTGCCCCAGGCGATGCCGTAACGGGCGGAATTCAGGCAGGTGAACGGACCTTTCAGGCCGGCGACGTCGAGGCGGTTTTCCGTCGGGACGAACACCTCGTCCATGACGATCTCGCCGGTGATCGAGGCGCGCAGGCCGACCTTGCCGTGGATCGCCGGCGCACTCAGGCCGGGCATGCCTTTGTCGAGGATGAAGCCGCGAATGACGTTTTCGTCGTCCTTGGCCCAGACGACGAAAACGTCGGCAATCGGCGAATTGGTGATCCACATCTTGCTGCCGGACAGCTTCCAGCCGCCGGGCACGGCGCGGGCGCGGGTGGCCAGGCTGCCGGGGTCGGAACCGGAGTTGGGTTCGGTCAGCCCGAAGCAGCCGATCAGCTCGCCGCGACCGAGGCCGGGCAGGTACTTCTGTTTCTGTGCCTCGCTGCCGAAGGCGAAGATCGGCAGCATGACCAGCGAGGACTGCACGCTGAGCATCGAGCGGTAGCCGGAATCGACGTATTCCACTTCGCGGGCGATCAGGCCGTAGGAGACGTAGTTCAGCCCGGCGCCGCCGTATCGCGGCGGCAGCGTGGCGCCGAGCAGACCCATCTCGCCCATCTCGCGGAAGATTGCCGGGTCGGTGTGCTCGTTGCGGAAGGCGTCGCGCACCCGCGGCGCCAGCGCCTTCTGCGCGAAGCTGCGCGCCGCGTTGCGCACCTGGCGTTCGTCGGCCGCCAGTTGTGAATCTAGCAGCAGCGGGTCTTCCCAGTTGAAGCTGGGCTTAGCCACGGACGTGCCCGTCGCCGAGGACGATCCATTTCTGGCTGGTCAGGCCTTCCAGACCAACCGGGCCACGGGCGTGGATCTTGTCGGTCGAGATGCCGATTTCGGCGCCCAGGCCGTATTCGAAGCCGTCGGCGAAGCGCGTCGAGGCATTGATCATGACCGAGGCCGAATCGACTTCGCGCAGGAAGCGCATGGCCTTCGGATGGTTGTCGGTGACGATGCTTTCGGTATGCTTCGACGAATACTGGTTGATGTGGGCGATGGCCTCGTCGATGTCGGCCACGACCTTGACCGAAATGATCGGCGCCAGGAATTCGGTGTAGTAATCCTCTTCCGTGGCCGCGACGGCGTTCGGGACGATGGCGCAGGTTGCTTGGCAGCCGCGGATTTCGACGCCCTTGGCGGTCAGCATGTGGGCGATCGGCGGCAGCAGCATGGCGGCAACTGCGCGGTCGACGAGTAGCGATTCGGCCGTGTTGCAGGTGCCGTAGCGCTGCGTCTTGGCGTTTTCGACGATTTTCAGTGCCTTGTTCGGGTCGGCTTCTTCTTCCAGGTAGACGTGGCAGTTGCCGTCCAGGTGCTGGATCATCGGCACGCGGGATTCGGCCAGGAGCCGCGCGATCAGGCCTTTGCCGCCGCGCGGCACGATGACGTCGACGAACTCGCGCATGGTGATCAACTCGCCCACGGCGGCGCGGTCGGTGGTGTCGACGACCTGGACACAGTCGGCCGGCAGGCCCGCGGTGCGCAGACCTTCCTGGACCAGGGCAGCGATGGCGCGGTTGCAGCGGATCGCTTCCGAGCCACCGCGCAGGATGGCGGCGTTGCCGGATTTCAGGCAGAGGGCGGCGGCGTCGGCGGTGACGTTCGGGCGGGCTTCGTAGATGATGCCGATGACACCGAGCGGCACGCGCATCTTGCCGACCTGGATGCCGGACGGGCGGAACTTGAACTCACCCATCTCGCCGATCGGATCGGGCAGCTTGGCGACCTGTTCGACGCCTTCGGCCATGTTGTCCACGCCCTTGTCGGTCAGCGTCAGGCGGTCGAGCATGGCCGGCTCCAGACCGGCGGCGCGGGCGGCGGCGACATCCTCGGCATTGGCGGCGAGCAGTGCGGCTTTTTCACGGCGGATGGCGTCGGCAATCGCCTGCAGGGCGGCGTTCTTTTCGGCGGTCGTGGCGGTGGCGAGACGGCGCGACGCGGCGCGGGCCTGGCGGCCGATCGTCTGCATGTAGTCCTTGATGTCCATGGGCTTGTCGGTATGAGGCAAAAACACATTATAGCCAGACAAATTACAGGGAACTTCCAGAAGCAGGTAAACTCTTAACCGCAACGACAACAGGGCTTTCCGTCGAGGACAAGATGGCCGAAAAACTGATTTTGCCGACCGAAGTCAAGGTCTGCGCAACCTGCAGCTACTGGGATGGTGACCGCCAGGTGGATGCTGAAATGAAACTGGTCGTGGTTTCCGACGAGTGCCAGGGTGAGTGCCTGGTACAGGAAGCCAGCAAACCCGGGCTGCACGACGTGCGCCGGGAGTGCGACTGCATCTGGGAAGATCTCGATCCGGACGAACCGTCCGCGCCGCCGGCCGCTTAAGCCGGCCGCGAACTCCTGCACAGCGAGATGCCCAGTTGCAGGAATTCATCCCACAGATTGCCGCGACCGATCCCCTTGATCAGTGCGTCGATCCGTCCCGCATGCCTGAGCGCGGCTTCGAGGCGGTTCTGGCTCAGACGCTGCAAGGCCCGTTTGACCTGAACCTGACGCGGCCCCCAGACTTTGGCATCCTTCAACAGCAGATCGAGCGGGCGGCCGCTGTCCAGCCCGCCGCGGATCGCTGCCAGGGCGCGGATTTCCTCGCACATGGCCCACAGTACCAGCGGCGGCGCTTCGCCTTCCTGCATCAATCCGTCGAGCGTGCGCGCCAGGCGAGCAACGTCGCCGACCAGCAGGGCTTCGCGTAGTCCCTCGATATCGTAGCGGGCGACATTGAGCACGGCGTCGCGGATCTGCTCGTGCGACAGCTTGCTGGCTGGGTAAAGCAGGGCCAGTTTCTGGATTTCCTGGTGGGCGGCGAGCAGATTGCCTTCGACGCGTTCGGCGATGAACTTCAGGCTTTCCGGTTCGGCGCTCTGCTGCTGCCGGCGCAGACGGCCGGCGATCCAGCCGGGCAGTTCGGCCAGCGGTGGCGCATTCAGCTTGATGACGACGCCGGCATTGGCCAGCGTGGTGAACCAGGCCGCCTTTTCCTCGCGCCAGTCGAGCTCGGGCAGCGTGATCAGCAGCAGATTGTCGGACGACAGGTTCTGGCACCACTGCTGCAAGGCCGCGCTGCCCTCCTTGCCCGGTTTGCCGCCGGGAATGCGCAGGTCGATCAGCTTGCGGTCGCCGAACAGCGACAGGTTGCCGCCGGCGGCGAGTAACTGCCCCCAGTCGAACTGTGCCAGCACGGTCAGCACTTCGCGTTCGTTGTAGCCGGCGCTACGCGCGCGGGCACGAATCGCATCGGCCGCTTCGAGCACCAGCAACGGCTCGTCGCCGTAGAGCACGTAGAGTGGACGCAGCTCGCGTTCGAGGTGCGCCGCCAGTTGCTCGGCCTTGAGCAGCATCAGTCCTCTTCCGTCGCCGTCGGATCCTTGGGCTTGATCAGGCTCAGGCGGCGCATGATCTGGTTGACCAGGTCATTGTTCATGTCGCGCCAGAGGATGCCTTCTTCGATGTCCTTGGTCAGCACGCTGGAGTCGTCGAAGCTGATGTCCCGGGTCAGGGCAATCTTGTTGGGGGCGACGAGCTCCCGGCCCTGGCCGTCGACCAGGCGGAAGGTGTAATCCAGCTGCAGGCGGTATTCGCGGACGCGGCCTTGGGCATTGACGCTGAGAATGGTCTTCTGGCGGTTGTCGCCGAGTTGCTGGAAAACGGCGGCTGCCTGCTTGGCGTCGCCGACGATTTCGGTGTCGCCGCTGCTGCGGATGTAGCGTTCCAGCCAGATGCGTACTTCGGCCGTTTCCGGTAGGGCGATGTACATGGTCCGGTAGGGCAGGTCGCTGCCGCCCGCGCCGCGCAGATGGAAGCCGCAGCCGGCGACCAGAAGGGCGAGCAGCAGGGCGAACAGGGAGCGGAGCGGGTAGCGCATGCGAGTTTCCTCAGACGACGATATTGACCAGGCGGCCCGGAACGACGATGACCTTCTTCGCCGGCTTGCCTTCCATGAATTTCTGGGCGTCGGGATTGGCCAGCGCGGCGGCTTCGATGCTCGCCTTGTCGGCTTCGGCGGCGACGCGGATGGCACCGCGCAGCTTGCCGTTGACCTGGACGACCAGCTCGATTTCATCCTGCTTCAGCGCGGCCGCGTCGGCCTTCGGGAAGGTGGCGAGGCCGGCGTCGGCACCTGGCTTCAGTTCGCTGTAGAGCGCCTGGCCGATGTGCGGGACGATGGGGAAGAGCAGGAGCACGGCGCTTTCCAGGACTTCCTGGGCCAGCGCGCGGCCGGCGGCATCGGCCAGATCGCACTTGTCGTAGGCGTTGAGCAGCTCCATGACGGCAGCGATGGCGGTGTTGAACTGCTTGCGCCGGCCGTAGTCGTCGGCGACCTTGCCCATGGTCTGGTGCAGCTTGCGGCGCAGGTCGGCCTGGGCCGAACTCAACCCGTCGTTGCTCGTGCAGGCGGCGACCAGGCCACCCTGAACGTGGTCGTAAGTCGTCTTCCACAGGCGGCGAAGGAAACGGAAAGCGCCTTCGACGCCGGCATCCGACCATTCCAGCGACTGGTCCGGCGGCGAGGCGAACATGATGAACAGGCGGGCGGTGTCGGCACCGTACTGGTCGATCAGCGCCTGCGGGTCGACGCCGTTGTTCTTCGACTTCGACATCTTCTCGGTGCCGCCGATGACCACCGGCAGACCGTCGGCGCGAAAGGTGGCGCCAGTCGGCCGGCCGCGCTCGTCGGTGACGACGTCCACATCGGCCGGGTTGATCCACTGCTTCTTGCCGCCGTCGAGTTCGCGGTAGAAGGTCGGGGCAACGACCATGCCCTGGGTCAGCAGGTTGGCGAAGGGTTCGCCAAGGTCGCCGATCAGGCCGACGTCGCGCATCAGCTTGGTGAAGAAGCGCGAGTACAGCAGGTGCAGGATGGCGTGCTCGATGCCGCCGATGTACTGGTCGATGCCGCCTTTACACCAGTAGGCGACGCGCTCGTCGACCATGGCCGTGGTGTTGTCCGGGCAGGCGTAGCGCAGGAAGTACCAGGACGACTCGAAGAAAGTGTCCATGGTGTCGGTTTCACGCTTGGCGTGACCACCGCACTTCGGACAAGTGGTTTCGTAAAACTCGGGCATCTTGGCCAGCGGCGAACCGGCGCCGGTGATCTCGACGTTCTCCGGCAGCACGACCGGCAACTGCTCGTCGGGCACGGGCACGTCACCGCAGCTCGGGCAATGGATGATCGGGATCGGGCAGCCCCAGTAGCGCTGGCGGCTGATGCCCCAGTCGCGCAGGCGGAACTGGGTCTTCTTTTCACCCAGGCCCTTGGCAGCCAGGTCGGCGGCAATCGCATCGACGGCGGCTTCATAGCCGAGGCCGTCGTACTTGCCGGAATTGACCAGCTTGCCCTTGACCTTGTCGGCGTACCACTCGGCCCATTGCTGGTTGCTGAAGCTTTCGCCGTCGACGGCGACGACCTGCTTGATCGGCAAGTTGTATTTCAGGGCAAAGGCGAAGTCGCGCTCGTCGTGCGCCGGCACGGCCATCACGGCGCCGTCGCCGTAGCTCATCAGCACGTAGTTGCCGACCCAGACTTCAACTTTTTCGCCGGTCAGCGGGTGGCTGACGTAGATGCCGGTCGGCATGCCCTTCTTTTCCATCGTCGCAATGTCGGCTTCGGCAACGCCGCCCTTCTTGCATTCCTCGATGAAGGCGGCAAGTTCCGGATTGTTGGCGGCGGCGCGGGTGGCCAGCGGGTGTTCGGCGGCGACGGCGACGAAGGTGACGCCCATGATGGTGTCGGCGCGGGTGGTGAACACCCACAGCTTTTCCTCGGCGTTGTCGGCCAGCGGGAAGGCGAAGCGCACGCCGGTGCTCTTGCCGATCCAGTTCTTCTGCATCAGGCGCACCTGCTCCGGCCAGCCCGGCAGGTTGTCGAGCTCGGCCAGCAGTTCCTCGGCGTAGGCGGTGATCTTCATGTAGTACATGGGGATCTCGCGCTTCTCGATCAGTGCGCCGGAGCGCCAGCCGCGGCCGTCGATGACCTGCTCGTTGGCGAGCACGGTATGGTCGACCGGGTCCCAGTTCACGGTGCCGAGCTTCTTGTACACCAGGCCCTTTTCGTAGAGGCGGGTGAACAGCCATTGTTCCCAGCGGTAGTACTCGGGCGTGCAGGTGGCGAATTCGCGCTGCCAGTCGATGGCGAAGCCCAGCGACTTCAGCTGCGAGCGCATGTAGTCGATGTTCGAGTAGGTCCACCCGGCTGGCGCCACGTTGTTGGCCAGCGCGGCGTTCTCGGCCGGCATGCCGAAGGCGTCCCAGCCCATTGGCTGCAGCACGTTGTAGCCCTGCATCTTGTGGAAGCGCGAGAGCACGTCGCCGATCGTGTAGTTACGGACGTGGCCCATGTGCAGTTTCCCGGATGGATACGGGAACATCGACAGGCAGTAGTACTTGGGTTTGCTGGCGTCTTCGACGGCGCGGGCGGCACCGGTTTCGTCCCAGTGTTGCTGGGCGGCGCGCTCAAGGTCGGCCGGGGTGTATTTTTCCTGCATGGGCATGGGGAGCGTTCTTGCTGAAAGGCGTCGATCAAACCGCGAATTATAGCGGTTGCGCGGCCCGGTTTCTCCCCGGTTTTCAGCGCGTCCTGCGCTCGCCGGCAGGAAGGGGGCATTTTGCCCCCGGTTCTGTTACGGTTCCCCGGAGCGGCGTCGATTTGCGCCGCCCCGGGCCGGACATCAACGACGTCCGGTCAGGCGGCTTTTTTTTGGCCGACCATGTCGTTCCAGGTGCTCTGCCAGCAACGGTAGGCATTCTGCGCCGCCATCAGCGAGAGCAGCGACATGCGGGTCTGGTGGCGCCACATCCAGGTCAGTTGCGGGGCCGGGTTGAGCTTGCCGGTGGACAGCGAACCGGCTTCGTCCTCGACGATGGACAGGAAGCGCTCAATGGCCAGGCCGCAGAATTCGGAGCCTTCGGATTTTCCGGTCAGGTACTCGGCTTCGCCGACGGCGCGGCGCCACAGCTTGAGCGCCAGTTCTTCACTGATGCCGGCTTTCTTGGCGATCCACGGGAGGATCTTCGGTGACTTCATGCTGTTCATCTTGCTGCTCCTTTTACGATCGTGGCGGTGACCACTTCTGTATCGACTGCCTTGTGGGCAAAAAAGTTTTGTGCACTGCAATATTTATTTGCTTCCAGTATACGTTGCCGTGACCTGTGGGTCATTAGTGGATAACCCTTAAGTAAATGTTGCGTTGCACAAATGCAACAAATTGGTCCGACCATTTGTCCTTTGCTGGCGGCGGGCATTGTACACTGGCGGACTGTTTATGTGACCAGTCCAAACCATGCCCGATCTGCTCGCCAACCTCAATCCTCCTCAACTGCAGGCCGTGACGCTGCCGCCGGTGCATGCGCTGATCCTGGCCGGCGCCGGCAGCGGCAAGACGCGAGTACTGACGACGCGCATCGCGTGGCTGATTTCGACCGGCCAGGTCGGGCCGCACGGCGTGATGGCGGTGACCTTCACCAACAAGGCGGCCAAGGAGATGAGTGCGCGCCTGTCGGCGCTGGTGCCGATCAACGTGCGCGGGATGTGGATCGGCACCTTCCACGGCCTGTGCAACCGGCTGCTGCGCGCGCACTACCGCGAGGCGGGTCTGCCGCAGACTTTCCAGATCCTCGATTCGGCCGACCAACTGGCGATGGTCAAGCGCCTGCTGAAGAATCTCAACATCGACGACGAGAAATACCCGCCGCGCGAGCTGTGCCATTTCATCAACGCGCACAAGGAGCAGGGCGTGCGCGCCGGCCAGGCCGAGGTGTACGACCACTACACGCAGAAGCGCGTCGAGATTTACGCCGAGTACGAGGCCCAGTGCAACCGCGAGGGCGTCTGCGACTTCGCCGAGCTGTTGCTGCGCTGCTTCGAGCTGCTGCAGCGCAACGAGCCGCTACGCACGCATTACCAGCAGCGTTTCCGGCACATCCTGGTCGACGAGTTCCAGGATACCAACAAGCTGCAGTACGCCTGGCTGCAACTGCTCGCCGGCGGCGGCGCCAGGCTCTTTGCGGTCGGCGACGACGACCAGTCGATCTACCGCTTCCGCGGCGCCGAGGTCGGCAACATGCGCGACTTCGAGCGTGACTACTGTGCCGACAACATCATCCGCCTCGAGCAGAACTACCGCTCGCACGGCAACATCCTCGCCGCTGCCAACGCCATCATCAAGTACAACCGCGAGCGTCTGGGGAAGAACCTGTGGACCGACGCCGGCGACGGCGAGCCGATCCGCGCCTTCGAAGCCTATTCGGACATCGACGAGGCGCGTTTCATCGTCGACGAAGTCCGCGAACTGGTCCGCGACGGCGTGCCGGCGACGCAATGCGCCATCCTCTACCGTTCGAATGCCCAGTCGCGCGTGCTCGAACACGAGTTGTTCACCAAGGGCGTGCCCTACAAGGTTTATGGCGGCCTGCGCTTCTTCGAGCGCCAGGAAGTCAAGCACGCGCTCGCCTACCTGCGCCTGCTCGGCAACCCGGACGACGACACCGCCTTCCTCCGCGTCGTGAACTTCCCGACTCGCGGCATCGGCGCCCGCTCGCTGGAAAACCTGCAGGCTGCCGCGCACCAGATGAATTCCAGCCTCTACAACGCCGCCGCCTCGCTGACCGGCAAGGCCGGTCAGACCGTCGGCGCCTTCATCCGGCTGGTCGAGACGCTGCGCCAGGAAACCGAGAAGCTGCCGCTGCCCGAGATCATCGAGCATGTCGTCGAGAAGTCCGGCCTGGCCCAGCATTACCGGCTGGAAAAGGAAGGCCAGGAGCGCCTGGAGAACCTCGACGAACTGATCAATGCCGCCGCCACTTTCGTTGACGACGAAGGCGCGCTCGGCGAAGGCGGCGCGCTCGCCTCCTTCCTCGCCCACGCCTCGCTCGAATCCGGCGAGCACCAGGCCGGCGAGGGCCAGGAAGCGGTTCAGTTGATGTCGGTGCACGCGGCCAAGGGCCTGGAGTTCGACGTCGTCTTCATCAGTGGTCTGGAGCAGGGCCTGTTTCCGCACGAGAACGCGGTCAGCGAGGGGCGCGACGGGCTGGAGGAAGAGCGCCGCCTGATGTACGTCGCGGTCACCCGCGCCCGCCAGCGGCTTTACCTGTCCTGCGCGCAGACCCGGATGCTGCATGGGCAGACGCGTTATTGCACGGCCTCGTCCTTCTTCGACGAGATTCCCGAGGAACTGCTGCTCAAGCTCAACAAGAAGGCCGCGGCCCCGGCGCCGACCTGGGGCGGCTATGCCGCCGCCAGCAGCGAGCCGGTGGCCGGCGGGCTGCGTATCGGCCAGAACGTCGAGCATGCCAAGTTCGGTCTCGGCGTCATCGTCGCCACCGAGGGGCGCGGCGCCGATGCCCGGGTGCAGGTCAATTTCGGCGGCGGCGCCGGCATGAAATGGCTGGCGCTGGAGTACGCCAAGCTGACGCCGGTGTGATTTGGCAGCCGGCTGCGGTAGATCGCCGGGCGGCTCGGTGATACCCTCGGCATTTTGACGCTGACCGGAATGTTTTCCGTGACCAAGGCATGATGGCGAAAATCAAGGCTGGACTCGTTTCCCTGCGCGACCTCGTGGCGACGGCGTGGTGGATATTCCTGATCGCCGGGCTCGGCTTCGTCGTTGCCTACCAGTTCGTCGAGCCGGCGCCGCCGAAGCATGTGGTCATGACCGCCGGCGGCGAGAGTGGCGCGTATTACCAGTTCGCCAAACGCTACGCGGCGATCCTGGCGCGCGACGGGATCACCCTGGAGGTCCTGCCTTCGGAAGGTTCCCTGCACAACCTGGAACGCCTGAAGAATGGTGAAGCGCAGATCGGCTTCGTCCAGGGCGGTGTCATCGAGCCGTCGCCGGATGCCGAGATCGACGGCGAGCCGGAGGATCATGGCCTGCTTTCGCTGGGCAGCATGTTCTACGAGCCGGTCTGGGTCTTTTACCGTGGCAAGACCATCGACCGCCTGAGCGACCTGCAGGGCAAGCGCATCGCCATCGGCCAGGAAGGTTCCGGCATCCGCCATCTGGCGCAACGTTTGCTCGACGACAACGAGGTCGATTTCCGCAGCAACACGGTGCCGATTTCCGGCCTGGATGCTGCCGAGGAATTGCAGCAGGGGCGTATCGACGCCGCCTTCATCATCGCCGCCGAACATGCGCCGGTGGTCCAGGTGCTGCTGCGCTCGCCGGACGTCAAACTGATGAGCTTTTCGCAGTCCTTTGCCTACGAGCGCCGCTACCCCTTCCTGACCCGGCTGACCATGCCCAAGGGTGTTGCCGACCTGGTTCGCGATTTCCCGCCCGAGGATACGCGGGTGCTGGCGCCGACTGCCAGTCTGGTGGTCAGCGAGGACCTGCATCCGGCACTGCAGAACCTGCTGCTGCAGGCGGCGCGTCAGGTCCATGGGCGACCGGGTTTTTTCCAGACGGCCAACGAGTTCCCGGCGTACATGGACGGCATGCTGCCGCTGTCGTCGGAAGCCGAGCGTTTCTTCAAGTCGGGCCCGCCCTTCCTGCAGCGCTACCTGCCGTTCTGGCTGGCGGTGCTGGTCGATCGCATGTTCGTCCTGCTGCTGCCGGTGATCGCCCTGCTGATTCCGCTGATGCGGGTGGCGCCGGCACTGTATAGCTGGCGGGTGCGCTCCAAGGTGTTCCGGTGCTACGGCGAGCTGAAATTTCTCGAGGACGACCTGAAGAACCATTTCGACCGCGAGCGCCTGCCGGAATACCGCAGCCGGCTTGATGCGCTCGACGAAGAGGCGGCCGAGCTGCATGTGCCGCTGGGCTTCACCGATCTGGTCTACACCTTGCGCGAGCACGTCAATCTGGTGCGGCGCATTCTCGACAAGAAGGAGCGCGGTGCATGAAGGGCTTCCTCGTTGCCAACCCCAAGGGCGGTTCCGGCAAAAGCACGCTGGCGACCAATCTGGCCGGGTACTTTGCCAGCCGCGGCCACGAGGTGATGCTGGGCGACATCGACCGCCAGCTGTCGTCGAGCGAATGGCTGGCGACCCGGCCTTTCGAACTACCGACCATCGACACCTGGGAGATCGGCCCGGACAACATCGCCCGGCCGCCCAAGGGCACCTCGCACGTCGTGCTCGATACGCCGGCCGGACTGAACGGCAAGCTGCTCGACAAGGTGCTCAAGCTGTCGACCCGGGTCATCGTTCCGGTGCAGCCGTCGATGTTCGACATGCGCGCAACCCGCCATTTTCTCGAGGCCCTGCTCGACGAGAAGGCGGTGCGCAAAGGCCGCGCCGACGTCGCCGTGATCGGCATGCGGGTCGATGCGCGCACGCGTGCGGCCGCCGAACTGGAACGGTTTTTTGCCGGCTTCGATCTGCCGGTGCTCGCCTACCTGCGCGACACCCAGGTCTACGTCCAGGCGGCAGCCGCCGGCATGACCCTGTTCGACCTGCCGCGTTCGCGCGCCGAGCGGGACATCGAGCAGTGGCAGGCGATCATCGAATGGGTCGAGCGCCCACTGTGACGAGACGCACATGCTGAAATATCTCCTGTTGCTGGTCCTGCTGCTGATTGTCTGGTGGGCGTGGAAAAAGCGCGCCGGGGACGACAGCGGCGGCAATGACGCGCCACCGCGGACACCGGAACGGATGGTGCGTTGCGCCCATTGCGGGGTACATCTGCCGGAGA
Organism: uncultured Azonexus sp.; assembly: GCF_937982035.1. NCBI lineage: Bacteria > Pseudomonadati > Pseudomonadota > Betaproteobacteria > Rhodocyclales > Azonexaceae > Azonexus > uncultured Azonexus sp. Next base: position 97,593 of record NZ_CALJNI010000005.1, on the reverse strand, counting down.
GCGACGCGGTCGTCGACGGTGACGCGTATTTCTGCAACGAGGCGCACCGCCGGGCCGGGCGCAGCGGCGGCGACTGATCGTGCAGGGCTGGCTGACCACCACTTGGGAGCCTAACTGGCGCTCCTTCCGCTACTTCGTGCTGTACCGCCTGCTGCTCGGCGGTCTGTGCCTGCTCGGTCTGCTGTTCCCGAGCGAGTGGAACGTCCGTCTCAACCTGTTGCCTTCGGCCTTGCTGTATACGCTGGTCGGGGCCTATTTCGCCGCCATGGTTTCCGGGTATTTCCTGGCCCGCTTCTGGCAGCAGCATTTCAATTTCCAGCTATCGTTCCAGGTTCTGGCCGACGTCCTGGTGATCAGTGTACTGATGTTCATCGCCGGCGGCGTCAGTAGCGGACTCGGACTGGTCCTGCTGATCTCGCTGGCGGCCGCCAGTCTGGTCGGCCAGGGCCGGCTGGTGCTCTTCTACGCGGCGCTGGCGACCTTGGCGGCACTGATGTCGCAGAGTTTCGGCATCCTTTATCGCGGCTTCGATCCGGGCAGCATCGTCCAGGCCGGCTTCCTGTCGGCGGGGTATTTCGCCACCGCCATCCTGGCCCGCCTGCTCGGCCAGCGCATCATGATCAACGAGGATCTGGCGCGCCGGCGCGGCATCGCGCTGGACAACCAGATCCGCATCAATCAGCGGGTGGTCGAGCGCATGCAGGACGGGGTGCTGATCGTTGCACCCGACGGCCAGGTCGTCCGCTACAACCCGATGGCCGCGCGCCTGCTCGGCCTGCCGTCGGTGGCCGGCCAACTGGCGGCCAATGCGCCGACGCTGGCCGCCGGGCTGGCGCACTGGCTGGCCGGCGGTAACGATACCCTCCTGTTTTTCGGTGCCGGCAATAGCGAACTCGGGGCGCGCTTCGAGTCCACCGCCAGTACCGACGGCGATGTGCTGATCTTTGTCGAGGACGTCGGCCGGATCAAGGAGCAGGCCAAACAGTTGAAACTGGCTGCGCTCGGGCGATTGACGGCGAGCATTGCGCACGAGATTCGCAATCCGCTGTCGGCCATCAGCCATGCTTCGGAGTTGTTGCACGAGGAGCGGCGCGGCGAGATTTTCGAGCGGCTGCTGCGCATCATCGGCGACAACACGGCCCGGCTGGACCGGATCGTCAGCGACGTGCTCGAACTCGGTCGGCAGAATCAGGCGCAGGTTGAAGCGATCGCCCTGCGCGAGTTTCTCGGCAATTTTGCCGTGGAGCTGCTGGCCAACGAGAACCTGCCGGCATCGACCATCGCGCTCGACGTTCCTCCGGGCAAGATGATCTGCTTCGACCGCTCGCATCTGCACCAGGTGCTCTGGAACCTGGTCGGCAATGCCTTGCGGCATGCGTCGCGCGGGCCGGGGTCGGTGCGGATCGTGTTTGCCGGGGAAGACGTGCCGGGGCGGGTAGAATTGCATGTGATCGACGACGGCCCCGGGGTCCCCGAAGCCTTGCGCGACCAGATTTTCGAGCCGTTTTTCACCACTCACACGCTCGGTACCGGGCTCGGCCTGTTCATCGCGCGCGAGTTGTGCGTGGCCAACGGCGGTGCGCTGGTCCTCAAGGCTGGGGGAGGGGGCGGTCATTTCATTGTTTCCGGGAGAAGCGATACGTGTCAGTCAGCCGTAGCGAACGACGCCCCCGCGGCGAGTTGAACCGTGTCCTCGTCATCGACGACGAGGCCGACATCCGCGAATTGATCGACCTGACCCTGGCTCGCATGGGGCTGGCGGCGGAATGCGCCGGCTCGGTTGCCGAGGCCAAGGCACTGCTGGCAGCGTCCTCCTTCCAGTTGTGCCTGACCGACATGCGCCTGCCCGACGGCGAGGGGCTGGAAATCGTCCGCTATATCGGCGAGCATCATCCCAGCCTGCCGGTGGCGGTGATCACCGCCTGGGGCAGCGCCGAAAATGCCGTCGCCGCACTCAAGGCCGGGGCCTTCGATTACCTGGCCAAGCCAGTCGGCCTGGAGCAGTTGCGGGCCCTGGTCCGCTCGGCTTTGCGGCTGCCCAGCGAAAGCGGTCAGAGCGACGAATTGCGGGCGCTGACCGGCGATTCGCCGAGCATGCAGCAGGTTCGCGAGATGATCGAGAAAATGGCGCGCAGCCAGGCGCCGATCTATATTTCCGGCGAGTCCGGTTCCGGCAAGGAACTGGCGGCGCGCCTGATCCACGCCCGCAGCGCGCGCAGCAGCGGGCCTTTCGTCCCGGTCAATTGCGGGGCGATTCCCGAAAACCTGATGGAGAGCGAGTTCTTCGGTTACCGCAAGGGCGCCTTTACCGGCGCCGACGGCGATCGCGACGGTTTTTTCCAGGCGGCTAACGGCGGCACCCTGTTCCTCGACGAAGTCGCCGACCTGCCGCTGGCGATGCAGGTCAAGCTGCTGCGTGCCATCCAGGAAAAGCGCGTGCGCAAGGTCGGCAACGTCACCGAAGAGCCGGTCGATCTGCGCATCATCTGCGCCACCCATCGCAATCTGCGCGAATGCGTCGACCAGGGCAAGTTCCGCCAGGATCTCTACTACCGGCTCAACGTCATCGAGTTGCGCATGCCACCTTTGCGCGAGCGCATGGAAGACATCGCGCCGCTGGTCGACAGCATTCTCAACAAGCTGTGCGGCGCGGTGCATCCGCGGCTGTCGGCGGCGGCGATCAAGGCGCTGCAGTTGTATTCCTTCCCCGGTAACGTGCGCGAACTGGAGAACATCCTCGAGCGGGCGACGGCACTCTGCGTCGGCGACGAAATCGGTCCCGAAGACCTGCACCTCGAACCCGAGGAGATTGGCGGAGGCGGGGGCGATGGTCAGGGGCGCGGCAGCGAAAGCCTGGACGAATACCTGAACCGCCTGGAGCGCCACGCCATCCTGGAAGCGCTGCAGCAAACCGAGGGCAACCGCACGGCGGCGGCGAGGCTGCTCGGCGTGACTTTTCGTTCCCTGCGTTACCGGCTGGAACGGCTGGGCATCGAATGAGCTGGTGCGACGGCGGCTGGTGGCTTGCGGCTGAACGGCTGGACTCACCCAATTTCGGCGAGCGGCCGGCGGCTGTTGAAGTCTCGCTGGTCGTCGTCCATAACATCAGCCTGCCGCCCGGCGAATTTGGCGGCAACTGGGTCGAGGATTTCTTCCTCAACCGCCTTGATGCCGGCGCCCATCCTTACTTTGCCGAGATTGCCGGGCTGCAGGTATCGGCGCATTTCTATGTCCGCCGCGACGGTCGTGTGATCCAGTTCGTCGGTTGCGACCGGCGCGCCTGGCATGCCGGTCGGTCGACCTGGTGCGGGCGGGATAACTGCAACGATTACTCGGTCGGCATCGAACTGGAAGGTTGCGACGAACTGCCGTTCACCGAGGCTCAGTACGCCGCCTTGTGGCCCTTGCTCGATGCCTTGCGCCAGCGTTATCCGATTGCCGCCGTCGCTGGTCACAGCGATATCGCGCCGGGGCGCAAGAGCGATCCCGGGCCGCATTTCGACTGGGCGGCGCTGGCCGCCCGTCATCCCGACCTCGACTTACCGCCCGAAGTAACGGCGTAGGCGCTCGACCGCCTCGGCCAGTCGGTCAACGCCGGTGGTGTAGGCGAAGCGGATGTGTTTCTCCGGCGCGTTGGCGCCGAAATCCAGCCCCGGTGTGGCGGCGACGCCGGTTTTTTCCAGCAGGTCGCGAGCCAGCGCAAAACTGTCGGCGGCCAGCGCCGAGCTGTCGCAATACAGGTAGAAAGCGCCTTCCGGGCGGGCGGTGATGCGAAAGCCAAGTGCTTCCAGCGCCGGTGCCAGGAAATCGCGGCGACGGCGGAATTCGGCCCGGCGTTCTTCCAGGATGGCGATGGTTTCCGGCCGGAAAGCCGCCAGCGCGGCGTGCTGTGCCGGCGTCGACGGGCACAGGACCAGGTTCTGCGCCAGCTTCTCGACGTCGCGCAGGTAGGGCTCGGGAATCACCATCCAGCCCAGGCGCCAGCCGGTCATCTGGAAATACTTGGAGAAGCTGTTGATCACCCAGATGTCGTCGCCGGCGGCGCAGGCGGTTGGTGCATCGCATTCGTCCCCCAAGGGGACTTCCTTCGGGGCGTAGGTGAGGCCGTGGTAAATCTCGTCGACCATGAAGTGGCCGTTGCGAGTGCGGCAGATGTCTGCTAGTGCAGCGATTTCCGGCAGCGTCAGCAGCGTGCCGGTCGGGTTGGCCGGCGAGGCGACCAGCAGGCCGGCGGTGCGCGCGTTCCAGGCCGCGCCGACCTGCGCCGGCGTCGGCTGGAAGTTGCTTTCCGGGCCGACGGCGATGGCTTGCGGTCGACCTTCGTAGGTGCGCAGGATGTGGCGGTTGCACGGGTAGCCGGGGTCGGCCAGCAGCCATTCGTCGCCGGGGTTGGTCAGGCAGGCGAAGGCAAGGTTGAGCGCGCCGGAGGCGCCGTTGGTCACGGCGATGCGGCGGGCCGGTACGTCGACGCCGTAACGTTGGCGGTAGAAATCGCTGATTGCCTGGCGCAGTTCGGGCAGGCCGAAGGCCTGCGTGTACATCGTCTTGCCGCCGGCGATGGCGTTGATGGCCGCCTGGGCGATCGGTTCCGGCGTCGGGAAGTCCGGTTCGCCGACTTCCATGTGGATGATGTCGCGGCCCTCGGCTTCGAGCTGGCGGGCGCGGGTCAACAGTTCGACGACGTGGAAGGGTTCGATGTCGGCGAGACGGGCGGCAGGACGGTACATGGGCTCTCCAAAGGAAAACGGCCACCCGCAGGTGGCCGTTTGATTATCGCTTAGGCAATACTTATGCAGCGTCCTTGAAGATGCCCATTTCGAACAGTTCGCGTTTGAGCACGAGTTCGCGCGGCATCTTCTCGCCCATCTTGTCGAACCACTCCTTGTGGCCGGCCAGTTCGGCCTTCCAGGCGTCGGCGTCGATGGTGGTCAGGGCCTCGAAGTCATCCTTGTTGATGTCCAGGCCGGTCCAGTCGATGTCCTCGAACTTCGGCATCCAGCCGAGCACGGTTTCCTTGGCGGCGACGGTGCCCTTGCAGCGGTCGACGATCCATTTCAGTACGCGCATGTTGTCGCCGAAGCCCGGCCACATGAACTCGCCCTTCTCGTTCATGCGGAACCAGTTCACGCAGAAGATCTTCGGCGTGGCATCGACGGTTTTGCCCATCTTCAGCCAGTGGTTGAAGTAGTCGCCCATGTGGTAGCCGCAGAACGGCAGCATGGCGAACGGGTCGCGGCGGACGACACCCTGCTGGCCGAAGGCGGCGGCGGTGGTTTCCGAGCCGAGGGTGGCAGCCATGTAGACGCCGTAGTTCCAGTTGAAGGCCTGGTACACCAGCGGCACGGTGGTGGCGCGACGGCCGCCGAAGATGAAGGCGGAGATCGGCACGCCGGCGGGGTCTTCCCAGGCCGGATCAACCGACGGGCACTGGTTGGCCGGGGCGGTGAAGCGCGAGTTGGCGTGGGCGGCCTTCTTGCCGGCCTTGCCGTCTTCCGGCGTCCAGTCCTTGCCCTGCCAGTCGATCAGGTGCGCCGGGGCTTCCTTGGTCAGGCCTTCCCACCACACGTCGCCGTCGTCGGTCAGTGCGACGTTGGTGAAGATGATGTTTTCCTTGAGCGTGGCCAGGGCGTTGTAGTTGGTCTTGGCCGAGGTGCCCGGGGCAACGCCGAAGAAGCCGGCTTCCGGGTTGATCGCGTAGAAACGGGTGATGCCGTCGGCGTCGAGGCGCGGCTTGATCCAGGCGATGTCGTCGCCGATGGTGGTGATCTTCCAGCCGTTCATCGGCTCGGGCGGGATCAGCATGGCGAAGTTGGTCTTGCCGCAGGCCGACGGGAAGGCGGCAGCGACGTAGGTCTTTTCACCTTCCGGCGATTCGACGCCGAGGATGAGCATGTGTTCGGCCAGCCAGCCCTGGTCGCGGGCCATGTTCGAGGCGATGCGCAGCGCGAAGCACTTCTTGCCGAGCAGGGCGTTGCCGCCGTAGCCGGAGCCGTAGGACCAGATCTCGCGGGTTTCCGGGTAGTGCACGATGTACTTGACGGTCGGGTTGCACGGCCAGGCGACATCCTTCTGGCCGGCTTCGAGCGGGGCGCCGACGGTATGCACGCAGGGGACGAATTCGCCATTGGTGCCGAGCACGTCAAACACCTTGGCGCCCATGCGGGTCATCGTGCGCATGTTGACGACGACGTAGGCGGAGTCGGAAATTTCCACGCCGATGTGGGCGATCGGCGAACCGAGCGGGCCCATCGAGAACGGGATGACGTACATCGTGCGGCCCTTCATGCAGCCCTTGAAGAGGCCATTCAGGGTTTCGCGCATCTTGGCCGGTTCTTCCCAGTTGTTGGTCGGGCCGGCGTCTTCCTTGTTTGCGGAGCAGATGTAGGTACGGTCTTCGACGCGGGCGACGTCGGACGGGTCGGAGAAGGCCAGGTAGGAGTTCGGGCGCTTTTCCGGGTTCAGCTTGATCAGGGTGCCGGCTTCAACCATTTCCGCACACAGACGGTCATACTCTGCCTGCGAACCATCGGCCCAGTAGATGCGGTCGGGCTGGGTCAGCGCAGCAATCTCGGCGACCCATTTTTTCAGGCCTTCGTGTTTGACGTAATCTGGTGCATTCAGCGGTGCGGTCATGGCGATGTCTCTCTCTAAGTTACTGAAATAGCTAGGTTTCACGCCAGTCGCCGGGAGCTGCCACCAAGACTGCGAGCGGCTGGAGGCCGTCGGCTGGGAAGCCCGTAATTATGCATCAAATCAGGGTAAATAGCTACTTGACTTTTCGTATCTAAGTGATGTCCGAAATGAACAAAAGCCGCCAAGCTGATATAATTTATCGCATCACAAAACCGTATTTCACGATATAAAACGGAGGAAGACATGGATCCCAGGCAGCTGCGCGAGGCCGCGCTTTACTATCACCGTCATCCGAAGCCGGGCAAGATCGCGGTCACGCCGATCAAGCAGCTGACCAATCAGTACGATCTGTCGATGGCCTATTCGCCAGGTGTTGCCTTCGCCTGCGAGGAAATCGTCGCCGATCCGGCCGAAGCCAGCACCCTGACCGCCCGCGCCAACCTGGTTGGCGTCATCACCAACGGCACTGCCGTCCTCGGCCTCGGCGCGATTGGTCCGCTTGCTGCCAAGCCGGTCATGGAAGGCAAGGGTGTGCTGTTCAAGAAGTTCGCCAACATCGACGTCTTCGATCTCGAGATCGAAGAACGCGATCCTGACAAGCTGATCGAGACCATTGCCTCGCTGGAGCCGACCTTTGGCGGCATCAACCTCGAGGACATCAAGGCGCCCGAGTGTTTCTACATTGAAAAGAAGCTGCGCGAGCGGATGAAGATTCCGGTCTTCCACGACGACCAGCACGGTACGGCGATCGTCGTCGGTGCGGCCATCCTCAACGGCCTGCATTTGATCGGCAAGGACCTGTCCAAGGTCAAGATCGTCACTTCCGGCGCCGGCGCTGCGGCGCTCGCCTGTCTCGACCTGTTGGTCATGCTGGGGGCGCCGGTCGAGAACATCTGGGTCACCGACATCAAGGGCGTGGTCTACGAAGGCCGCGTCGAGGAAATGGATGAGATCAAGGCGCGCTACGCCAAGAAGACCGACGCCCGGTCGCTGGGCGAAGTGATCGCCGACGCGGATGTCTTCCTTGGCCTGTCGGCCGGCGGCGTACTCAAGCCGGAAATGGTCGCGAAAATGGCGCCCCGGCCGGTGATCATGGCGCTCGCCAACCCGACGCCGGAAATCCTGCCCGAGCAGGTCAAGGCCGTGCGCGACGACGCGATCATGTGTACCGGCCGGTCGGACTACCCGAACCAGGTCAATAACGTCCTCTGTTTTCCGTTCATTTTCCGCGGTGCGCTCGACGTCGGTGCGACGACGATCACCGAGGAAATGAAGATGGCGGCGGTCAAGGCCATCGCCGAACTCGCTCGTGCCGAGCAGTCGGACGTGGTCGCTTCGGCCTACGGCGAGAAGATTTCCGGCTTCGGCCCGGAATATCTGATTCCCAAGCCCTTCGACCCGCGCTTGATCGTCAAGATTGCGCCGGCCGTGGCGCAGGCCGGCATGGATTCGGGCGTCGCGACGCGGCCGATCCAGGACTGGGACGCCTACCTGCAGGGGCTGAACGAATTCGTCTATCACTCCGGCCTGATCATGAAGCCGGTGTTCGCCCAGGCGCGACTGGCGCCCAAGCGCATCGTCTTTGCCGAGGGCGAGGACGAGCGCGTGCTGCGCGCGATCCAGGTCATCCGCGACGAGGGAATCGCCCGCCCGGTGTTGATCGGCCGACCGGCCGAAATCCTGCGGCGGATCGAGGCTGCCGGCCTGCGCATCCGCGAAGGTGAGGATTTCGAGATCATCCACTCGGAGAACAATGCCTTCTTCGACGCCCACTTCGACGAGTTCTGGCAGACCTACTACGGCATCATGCAGCGTAAGGGCGTCTCGCCCGACTACGCGCGCCGCGAAGTGCGCCGCCGTAATACGCTCTATGGCGCCTTGATGGTCCGCCTCGGTTACGCCGACGGCCTGATCTGCGGCACTTTCGGTCGTCACGACACGCATCGCGAATATGTTGAGAATGTCATCGGCACCCGCGCCGAGCATGATCGTTACTACACGATGAATCTGCTGCTGCTGCCCGGTCGCACCGTGTTCATCGCGGACACCTACGTGAATTACGATCCGAGTGCCGAACAACTGGTCGACATGACCTTGATGGCGGCCGAGGAAATCCGCAATTTCGGCATCGTTCCCAAGGTGGCGCTGCTGTCGCATTCCTCTTTCGGTACCGAGGACACGCCGACCGCGGTGAAGATGCGCGAGGTGCTCGGCGAACTCAACCGACGTGCGCCGGAACTCGAAGTCGAAGGCGAAATGCACGGCGACGCCGCGCTCGACGAGCAGATCCGCCAGGTGACCTTCCCCAATTCCCGCCTCAAGGGGCAGGCCAACCTGCTGGTGATGCCGACGCTGGACGCGGCGAACATCTCGTTCAACCTGCTCAAGGTGGCGGCCGGCGACAACCTGACCGTCGGACCGATCCTGCTTGGGGCGGCACGGCCGGTAAACATCCTGACGCCGACGGCCACCGTCCGCCGCATCGTCAACATGACGGCGTTGACCGTGGTTGACGCCTCCTGAGTAAGTGCCTCAGTTTTCGTCGCTATCTCAATGGTTTGATTGAAATTTTGTCCTTGGCTGATAAACTCGGATAAAATTCCGCCAAATCTTGGAGAGTTTCTACATGCGGCGAAAACTGTGGCTTCTGCTGACATCCCTGGCGCTGGTTCTGGCGCCTTTGCCGGTTATCGTGGACAAGGCAGAAGCTCAGACGAGCAAACCCAAGCAGTCGTCCGCCAAAAAGTCTTCGACCTCCGCCAAGCAAGCGAAGAAGACCGCGAAGAATACGACCAAGAAAACCGTCGCCAAGCATCAGGGCGCGGTGCGCCATGTTGCGGTCAGCGATGATCCGACCCGTCTGGCCATTCAATCCTCGGCTGCCCTGGTCCTGGATCAGAGCAGCGGTCGGGTGCTGGTCGAGAAGCAGCCGGACGCCGTGGTGCCCATCGCTTCGATCACCAAACTGATGACCGCCATGGTCGTGCTCGACGCCGGTCTCGACATGGAAGAAGTGATTTCCATCAGCAGCGCCGACATCGACGATCTCAAGGGGACCCGCTCGCGTTTGCCAGTGGGCACGACGATGACCCGCGAAACGGCGATGTTGCTGGCGCTGATGTCGTCGGAAAACCGCGCGGCCAATGCGCTCGGTCGCCACTATCCCGGTGGTTTGCGGGCTTTTGTCGATGCCATGAACCGCAAGTCGCGCTCGCTGGGCATGTTCGATACGCGCTTCGAGGAGCCGACCGGGCTGTCGAGCAACAACGTGTCTACCGCCCACGACCTGGCGCGCATGGTGACTGCCGCGGCACGTTACCCGCACATCCGCATGTATTCGACCACGGCCGAGGCCAAGCTGGAGCTGAGCGGGCGCATCCAGACCTTCGGCAACACCAATACCCTGGTTCGCAGCGACAACTGGCAGATCGGCCTGTCGAAGACCGGTTACATCTCCGAAGCCGGGCGTTGCCTGGTGATGCAGGCCTGGGTTGCCGACAAGCCGGTGGTCATCGTGCTGCTCGATTCGCAGGGCAAGATGACGCGCGTTGGCGACGCCAACCGGATCAAGCGCTGGATGGAAAGTGCCGGCCTGAAGCCGGTCGCCACGCCGGCCTGACCAGCCTGCCGGCGGCAGGCATCAATTGCGGTGGTGTACGTAGCCCAGGGCTTGTGAGACGGCGTTGGCCGTTTCCTGGACCTGGCGCGCCCATTCCGGGTTGTGACGATCGGCAGGGGCCGATACCGACAGCGCGGCAACGACCTGGCCTTCATCGTCGTGGATCGGTGCGGCGACGCACTTGAGGCCTAGTTCGGCCTCTTCGTCGTCGTAGGCGATGCCGTGGCGGCGAACCTTGTCCAGTTCCTTTTCCAGCGCTTCGAGCGTGGTCAGCGAATGCGGCGTCTTGCCCGGCAGGCCGGTGCGGCGGGCGTAGTCACGGACCTTCTGGGTGCCGTCGGCGGCCAGAAAAAGCTTGCCCAGCGAAGTCAGGTGCAGCGGCGCACGACCGCCGACCAGATAGACGACGCGAACCAGCGAACGTCCCGATGAGGTGCGCTCAAGATAGACGATCTCGTCGTCGTGACGGGCGCCGAGGTTGATTGCCTCGCCGATCTTTTCATGCAGTTCCTGCATGAAGGGCAGGGCGACTTCGCGGACATTGATCCGCGATTTGACGATGTTGCCGAGTTCGAGCAGGCGAATGCCCAGGCGGTAAGTGCCGGCATCCTGGCGCTCGACGAAACGGGCGTTGCACATCGCCGCGAGGATGCGGTGGGCGGTCGACGGATGGAGTTCGGTCGCCGTTGCCAGTTGCTTGAGGCTGGCTGCATCCGGCACCTGAGCAAGCGCGTCGAGCAGCGACATCATGCGCTCGATGACCTGGATCGAACCTGGCGTTCTGGTAGCGCCGTCGGCAACTTCTGACAACTGGATTCCTTTATTCGCGGGGTTTGAGTAGCATTAGCCACTTTGCCTTCTTGTGCGGCGCAATATTAACATGCGGATCGCCTTATACGTTACCTGTCTCGTTGACCTGATGCGCCCCTCAGTGGGCTTTGCCGCCCTGCGTTTGCTGACGGCAACGGGTAATGACGTCGTCGTTCCGCCGGCGCAGACCTGCTGCGGTCAGCCGGCCTGGAGCGCCGGCAACCGGCCGCTGGCCGAAATCCTGGCGCAGAAGGCGATTGTCGAACTGGAAGATTACGATGCGGTGGTCGTTCCTTCCGGTTCCTGTGCCGAGCAGATTCGCCTGACCTATCCCAAGCTGTTCGCCGACGATGCCGTCTGGGGACCGCGCGCCCGGGCGCTGGCCGCCCGTACCCAGGAACTGAGCGAGTTTCTCGCCGGCCAGGGCGAGCCGCTTGAGCCGCCCGGTGAATTTGCCGGCAGCGTCACCTATCACGATTCCTGCAAGGGCCTGCGCGGTCTCGGCATCAAGGCGCAGCCACGTGCCCTGCTCGGCCGCGTGCGCGGGCTGAGCCTGAAGGAGATGGCCGACTGTGAGGAATGCTGCGGCTTCGGCGGCGCCTTCGCCGAGAACTATGCTGATGTCTCGGCGCGCATCGTCGACCGCAAGTGCGAGTCGATTGCCGCTGCCGGCGCCGATGCGGTGGTCGGCGGCGATCTTGGCTGCCTGCTCAACATCGAGGGGCGCTTGCGTCGGCGCGGCGACGAGACGACGCGGGTGCTGCACTTCGCCGAAGTGCTGGCCGGGGAAACGAAGCCATGAACGGCAACGCCCGTCACTCGCAGGCGATGCATTTCACCGCCCGCGCCGCCGACAAGGTGCGCAACCCGGTGCTGCAGCAAGCGCTGCAGAAGGCCAAGCCGCTGTTTTCCGGCAAGCGCGCTAAGGCGATGGCGGCGCTGCCCGACGACGGCCTCGAATTCGAACAATTGCGCGAGGCCTGCGCCGGCATCCGCGACCGGGCGTTGAACGACCTCGACGTGTGGCTCGAAATCTTCGAGGAAAACGCCCGCGCGCGCGGTGCCGAAGTGCTGTGGGCGCGCGACGGCGGCGAAATCTGCGATCTGGTGATCGATGTCGCCCGCCGTCATGGCGTCAAGAAGGTGACCAAGTCGAAGTCGATGCTCTCCGAAGAAGCGCATCTCAACGACGCGCTGGCCGCTGCCGGCATCGAGCCGGTCGAGACCGATCTCGGCGAGTACATCATCCAGCTCGCCGGCGAGGCGCCGTCGCACATCATCGCGCCGGCGGTGCACAAGACGCTGCAGGAAGTCGAGGCGCTATTCGCCGAGAAGCACGGCCGACCGCAAGAGGCGCGGACTTCCGCCGACATCCCGGCGCTGACCCGCGAGGCGCGTGGTGTCCTGCGCCAGCACTTCCTGTCGGCCGACATGGGCATTTCCGGCGCCAATTTCCTGATCGCCGAGACCGGTACCGCGGCCTTGGTCACCAATGAAGGCAATGGCCGCATGGTGACGACGCTGCCGCGCGTGCACGTGGTGATCACCGGCATCGAGAAGGTGGTGCCGACGCTGCAGGATTTCGCGACCTTGATGCGCCTGCTGCCGCGTTCGGCGACCGGCCAGACGATCTCCAACTACGTCTCGCTGCTGACCGGCACGCGCGCTGACGACGAAACAGAAGGGCCGACCAAGACCGTCTTCATTCTGGTCGATAACGGCCGTGCCGACGTCGTCGGGTCGCACTACCAGGACATCCTGCGCTGCATCCGCTGCGGCGCCTGCATGAACCACTGCCCGGTGTATTTCTCGCTCGGCGGCCATGCCTACGGCTGGGTCTATCCGGGGCCGATGGGTTCGGTGCTGACGCCGCTCTATACCGGCATCGAGAACGCGCTCGACCTGCCGCACGCGTCGACCGGCTGCCGCCAGTGTTCGAGCGTCTGTCCGGTGCGCATTCCGCTGCCCGAACTGATGCACGGCCTGCGCCAGGAACAGCAGCGGCGCGGCCTGCGCCCCTGGGGCGAACGCCTCGGTCTGCGCGCCTGGGCCTGGGTTGCTGGCCGGCCGGCGCTGTACCGGGCGCTGACCCGGATCGCCGCCCGCTACCTGAACTGGCTGGCCGACGGCGAGGGCCGTATCCGCATTCTCGGTTTTGCGCCGGGCTGGACGACGGCGCGCGATCTGCCGGTGGCCGGCGGTGGCAAGACCTTTTTCGAACAATACGCTGCAAGCAAGAGAGACTGACAATGGAATTCGCACCCGAAGGCCCGATGGCCATTCCCCTCTGGATCAACGGCCGCGCCTACCTGACGGTGGGCGAGCGTTTCTTCGACGTGGTCAATCCGGCGACCGGGCAGGCTCGTCACCGGGTGCCGATGTGCGGTGCCGACGAAGCGGCGCAGGCCGTCGCAGCCGCGCGCGATGCCCAGGGCGCCTGGGCGGACTTGGGGCCGTCGGCGCGTCAGCTCTGTCTCGCCCGCTTGGCCGATGCCCTCGAGCGCTACGCCGGTCATTTCGCCAAATTGCTCAGCCAGGACAGCGGTCGTACCGACGACCTGGCAAGCGCCGAAGTGACGGCCACCGTCGCCGGTTTGCGCGCGATGTCGGTGGGGGAAACCGGGGTGGCGGCGCTGGTCGTCGACGACAGCCAGCCGCTCGCCGGTCTGGTCGCCGCCGCCGTGCCGGCCCTGCTGGCCGGTGCGACCCTGGTCGTCAAACCGAGTCCGAAAGCGCCGTCGGCGGCTTTCGCCCTGTGCGAACTGGCGACCCGCAACGACTGGCCGGCCGGCGTGCTCAACCTTGTCCACGGCGACGGCCCGGCCATCGAAGGCTTGTGCGCGGCCGGCGTCGATTACCTGGTGTACGCCGGTGCTTCGGCGCTGGGCGCCCAGGTCGGCGAGCTGGCGGCGAAACACGGAACGGCGTTCGTCACGGTCGGCTGATGGAACGCATCGTCTATCTCGAACAGGCATCGATGATCGCCACCGTCCGGCGGCCGGCGTTCGCCCATGCGTGGGTCGAGTACCCGGCGACGACCGCCGATCAGGTGGCCGAGCGCCTGCGCGGGGCGAGTATCGCCATCGTCAACAAGGTGCCGCTGCCGGGCGCGGTGATCGACAGCCTGCCCGACCTGAAGATGGTCGCGGTGGCGGCAACCGGCACCAATGTCGTCGATCTCGACGCCTGTCGCCGGCGCGGCATCGTCGTCAGCAACATCCGCGGCTACGCCGAACAGACCGTGCCCGAGCATGTCTTCGCGCTGTTGCTGGGGCTGTCGCGCAATCTGTTCGCCTGGCGCGAAACGGTGCAGGCCGGGCGCTGGCAACAGGCGACGCAATTCTGCCTGTTCGATCACCCGATCCGCGACCTGCACGGGGCGACGCTCGGCGTCGTTGGTGCCGGCAGTCTCGGCAATGGCGTCGTCCGGCTTGGCGAAGCCTTCGGCATGCGCGTGCTGCGCGCCGAACGCAAGGGGGCGGATGGCGTCCGTCCCGGCTATACCGCTTTCGCCGAGGTACTGGCGCAGGCCGACGCGATCAGCCTGCATTGCCCGTTGAGCGAGGCCACCCACCACCTGATCGGCGAGCCGGAACTGCGCGCGATGAAGCGCTCGGCCCTGCTGATCAACACCGCACGCGGCGGCATCGTCGACGAAGCGGCACTGATTCGCGCGCTGCGCGAAGGCTGGATTGCCGGTGCCGGTTTCGACGTGGTCACCGCCGAACCTCCGCCGGTCGGTCACCCCATGCTCGATCCGGCCCTGCTCGCCTTGCCCAACTTCATCCTCACTCCGCACGTCGCCTGGGCCAGTCGGCCGGCGATGCAGGCGCTGGCCGATCAGTTGATCGACAACATCGAGGCCTTCGTCGCCGGTCAGCCGAGGAACGTGGTCACATGAGCGCGCGCGACGACATCCTTGCCCGTGTTCGCGCCGGTGTCGGCAAGGGCGATGCCGGTGCCCGCCGCGCGGCGGCTCTGGCACGCCTGCAAGCCGGGCAGGCGGGGCCGCAGCCGACCCTGGTCGGCGATCTGGTCGAGCGTTTCTGTGCCAAGGCGGAATCGCTGGCCAGTACGGTTGCCCGCGTCGACGGCTACGCCGCCGTGCCGGCGCATGTCGCCGAGTGGCTGAGCGCCCGGCAACTGCCCCTGCAGGCGGTGACTGCGCTCGACGTCGCCGGGCTCGACTGGGCCGAGGCGGGCTTGTCCTGCCGCAGCGGCGTGGCGGTCGATGCCGACCCGGTCGGCATTTCCGGCTGCTTCTGCGCCATCGCCGAAACCGGTACCTTGATGCTGCTGTCCGGTCCGGTGACGCCGGCTTCGGTCAGCCTGCTGCCGGAAACCCATATCGCGCTGGTGCCGGCGGCGCGCGTCGTTGCCACCATGGAAGACGCGTTTGCCTTGCTCAAGGCCGAACGCGGTGCCTTGCCGCGGGCCGTCAACTTCGTTTCCGGGCCGTCGCGCACCGGCGACATCGAACAAACCATCGTCCTCGGCGCCCATGGGCCGTGCCGGGTCCATCTGATCGTGATCGGGGAAAATTCATGAGTATTCAATTTGCCGTGCGCGGCGACCACATCCAGCTCGACCAGTTGCTCAAAGCCACCGGCCTGTGCGAATCCGGCGGCGCCGCGCATGCAGCGATCGCCGACGGCCAGGTGACGGTCGACGGCCAGGTCGACACCCGCAAGCGGGCCAAGCTACGGCCCGGTCAGCGCGTCGTTTTTGCCGGCGAGGAAATCGAGCTGCTGGCCGAGTAGCGCTTACTTAGTCCAGCCAGCGGATCGGCGAGGCGAGTTCGGGGTGTTTGCCGCAATGCTCGCGGTAATGCCCGGCTATCGTCGCCATGTCCTGCGCCGGATCGCCACTCAGGGTGATGTAGGCGAGGATGCCGACCCGGCGCCTGGCGTAATCGATGAAGCCCAGCCCGACCGGCACCTGCGCCGCCAGGGCGATGCGGTAGAAACCGCTCTTCCAGCCGGCGGTCAGGCTGCGCGTGCCTTCCGGTGCCAGGACCAGCATGAAGCGCTGGCGGCGGGCGAATTCGTCGGCCATCTGGTCGACAAAACCGGTGCGCTGGCGCCGGTTCACCGCGACCCCGCCGAGGCGGCGCAGCAGGCCGCCGAAAGGCCAGCGGAAGAGGGCATCCTTGGCCGCCCAGTGCGCCGCCAGCGCCAGTCCCTGGCGCGCCAGCAGCGCGTAGAGCGCGTCCCAGTTCGAGGTGTGCGGATAAGCAATCAGTACCGTCCGGGGTGGGCGTTCAGCTGGCTCGATCAGGGTCCAGCCGAGACGTTTCAGCAGCCAGCAGGCAAGGGTCTGCATCGTCGGCTCAGCACATCTTGACCACGATGTCGTGCAGTGTGTTGGCGCAGTGGGCCATGCGGTCGGCAGCGTTGGCCAGGTGGCGGTAGATTTCGCGTTGCTTGAACATGTGGATGTAGTTGTCGCCCTGGAAGAGGTCGGCGATGGCACGCCGGTAGGCCTTTTCCACCCGGCGTTCGGCCTTGCGTGCGGCGTCGGCGTCGTTGGCCGCCTCTGCCGGGGCCGTCGCCAGGCGGCTGAAGCCCTGTAACAGCGCGTCGGTGCCGAGTTTGATGTGCATCGCCATCTCCAGGCAGTGCTTGTCGGGCTGCAGGCCGAGCACCTCCATTTCGCTGACCGTCGTCTTGCAGTAATTGACCACCTCGTCGAGGTCCATGATCGCGCGGTAGAGATCCTCGCGGTCGATCGGCGTCGAGAAGGCCTCGTTCAGCGTGTGCAGGTTGTGGATCTTGACCCGGTCGGCTTCGTGCTCGTCCTTGCGGATCTGCTTGCCGATGTCGTGATCGGCGTTTTCCATGAATTCGACCAGCAGCCCGGTGGTCTTGCCGACCTGCCGGCACTGTTCGACGAGCATGCCGAAAAAGTCGGGCATTTTCGGGAAGAATCGGCCGAGCAGGCGGGACAGCAGCGAGGGCGAGGCGGTAGCGTTGCTCATGGCTTGGCTCCGAGGAAAAGATTGACCAGCGCATAGGCCAGGATGGCGACCAGGGCGGCGCCGGGAATGGTGATCAGCCAGGTGGTGGCGATGTCCTTGGCCTTGGCCCAGCGCACCGCGCGCGGGCGTTCGGAGGCGCCGATGCCCATGATCGAGGTGGCGACGATGTGCGTCGTCGATACCGGCGCGCCGCCCAGCGAGGCGCTCATGATCACCAGGCCGGAGGTCAGTTGCGAGCCGAGGGCATGGATCGGGCGGACGCGGTAGATGGCGAAACCCAGCGTGCGCACGATGCGCCATCCACCGGAGAGGATGCCCAGGGTCATCGCCGTGGCGCAGGCGAGCATGACCCAGAACGGCACGGCAAAGTGCGGGATGAAACCGCCGAGCAGCAGCACCAGGGTCAGGATGCCCATGCTTTTCTGCGCGTCGTTGGCGCCGTGGGCGAAGGCCAGCCCGGCGGCGGTGAAGAACTGGGCAAAACGCAGGTGACGGTTGGCAGCCGGCGTGGCTGCCCGGAGCAGGACGCTGAGGATGCGGTGAATGGCGAAACCGACCCAGAAACCGATCAGCGGCGACAGGATCAGCGCCGCCAGGACCTTGACGATGCCGGCCAGCCGTCCGTCGAGCAACTCCTGGAAGCCCCAGACCACATGATCGACCCCGACCCCGACGACGACCGCGCCGATCAGGCCGCCGACCAGGGCGTGCGACGACGACGAGGGAATGCCGAAATACCAGGTGCCGAGATTCCACACGATGGCGCCGATCAGGCCGCACAGCAGCATCGCCAGTGACAGCAGCGGCAGGATGCCGCCGAGTTCGACGAACTTGCCGATGGTGTTGGCAACCGCCGTGCCGCCGAGCAGGGGGCCGAGGAATTCGAAGACGCCGACAACGATGACAGCCTGCGCCGGGGTCATCGCCCGCGAGGCAATGACCGTGGCGACGATGTTGGCCGCGTCATGGAAGCCGTTGGTGTAATCGAACACCAGGACGACGACGACGGTTGCCAGCGCGAGCAGGAACAGGGTGTCCATGCGTGTTGCCCGGTGTCGGGTCTCCCTCCGGATTGGTATATGTTGTTTTGGTCAGTATAGCGCGCGCCCTTGCGGGTGTGTGTCGGGTTAAAATAAGCGAATCCTAATAGTATGGCGCATGCCGGGAACAGCCATGTCCTACCCCAGTTTTTCCTCGATTTCCCGCAGTTTTGCCCCCGGCTGGTTCGCCGCCGTCATGGGCACCGGCGTGCTGTCCATGAGCACCCTGGCCCTGTCGGCCTGGTGGCCGCCGCTGGTCGGTCCGGCGGAAGTGCTGCACTGGTTCAATGTGTTCCTTTTCGCGCTGCTCGCCGTGCCCTGGCAGACCCGCTGGTTGCGTTTTCCCCAGGCGGCGATGCAGACCCTGCAGCATCCGGTGCAGGCCAATTTCTATCCGACCTTTTCGATTGCCCTGCTGGTGCTGGCAGCCCAGTGGGTGCAGTTCGGTCCCTATGTCGGTGCGGCGCTCTTCTTCTGGTGGGCAGGTGTCATCCTGCATTTCGTGTTCAGTTTTGCCGTGCTCTTCTTCATGTTTCGCGGCGAGCATGTGGCGCTCGATCATGTGACGCCGGCCAAATTCATCCCGGCGGTTGGTCTGGTGGTCATGCCGCTGGCCGGTGGTCCGCTGCTCGTGCACATGGACGGGGCGCTACGCGAATGGGCCTTGACGGCCAATATTGTCGGCCTCGGCGCGGGCAGCATGATGTACCTCGGTCTGCTCGGCCTGACCCTGCAGCGCAAGTACCTGCACAAGCCGGCGCAGGGCATCCTGACGCCGACGGTGTGGATTCATCTGGCGCCGATCGGCGTCATCCCGGTCAGTTTCATGAACCTGGCCGAACATTTTCCCTTCCCGGTCGTGCGCGAGATTGCGGCGGTGCTGATGGCGCTGGTCTGGGGCTTTGGTGTCTGGTGGCTGGTGATGGCCAGCCTGCTGACCTGGTCGGCCAAGGCTGCGGGGCAATTGCCGTTCGCGCTTTCCTGGTGGGGGTTTACTTTTCCGCTGGGGGCGTTCGCCGTGGAGAGCCTGCGGCTGTACAAGATTTTCGGCTGGAGCAGCATGCTGGTGATCGGCGTGCTGGCCTGGCTCATGTTGTGCGGTTTCTGGTCGCTGACCCTGTGGCGAACCGTGCGCGGGGTAATGAGCGGCGCTATCTTTCAGCCGCACCCATGATGGCCTGGGGGGACTTCCTGGGCCGGGAGCGCAGGAAAAAAAGGCGGGCGACTAGCGCCCGCCCAAGCGGAGTCTGCCCTGTTTGGCGTCAGGGCAGGAGGAAAGAGGCTTTCTCCCGCAGGCTAATGTCGGCATTGCCCTCGGCGGTGATGGTGAAATGGATCGGGTTGGAGCCGCGTTTGCCCGATTCCGGCGGCGCCGCAACCACGACGTTGAACGAGGTCAGTCCGGCAGCCTTGGCGTCGACCGTGTCTTCGCCGCTGATCTTGAGGCCGTCGAGACCGTCGACGGCCAGTTTGTAGCGCTGCGGCGATTCGGTGGTGTTCATGATCTGCAGCATGAAGACGTTCTCGATGCTGCCGTCGTCCGCCTCGCGGGCGAGCGTCGAGCGGTCGCGGATGATGTCCATCTTCAGCGGGATGCGGTTGACCAGGAAGTAGCCGGCAATGATCGTGATCAGGATCAGGATGGCGGTGTAGACCAGGACGCGCGGCCGGATCATGTGGCTGAGGATGTCGGCCTTCGATTCCTGTTTGGCCATGGCATTTTCGGTCGAGTAGCGGACCAGGCCGCGCGGCAGCCCGACCTTGTCCATGACCTGGTCGCAGACGTCGATGCAGGCGGCGCAACCGATGCATTCATACTGCAGGCCGTTGCGGATGTCGATACCGGTCGGGCAGACCACCACGCACTGACCACAATCGACGCAGTCGCCCAACTTGCTGGTGTCGGTGCTTTTCTTGCGCACGCCGCGCGGTTCGCCGCGAGCCGGATCGTAGGTGATGATCAGCGTGTCCGGGTCGAACATCACGCTCTGGAAACGGGCATACGGACACATGTACTTGCACACCTGTTCGCGCATGAAACCGGCGAACAGGAAGGTGAAGCCGCCGTAGAGGAAGATCCACAGGGTTTCCCAGGGGCCGAGGTTGTTGGTCAGGACGTTGTTGATCAGTTCGTCCATCGGCGTGAAGTAGCCGACCAGCGTGAAGCCGGTCCATAGCGACAGGATGCCCCAGAGCAGGAACTTGGTCGCCTTGATGCGCAGCTTGCGTGCATCCATCGGCGCCTTGTCCAGTTTCATCCGGGCATTGCGGTCGCCCTCGACCCAGTTTTCGATCCACATGAACAACTGGGTATAGACGGTCTGCGGGCAGGCGTAGCCGCAGAACAGCCGCCCGGCCACGGCGGTGACCAGGAACAGCGCGTAGGCCGAGATGATCAGCAGGACGGCCAGGTAGATGACGTCCTGAGGCCAGAAGACCAGGCCAAAGAGGTAGAACTTGCGCTCGACCAGATGGAACAGGATGGCCTGCCGTTCGTTCCAGACCAGCCAGGGGGCGCCGTAGAAAATGACCTGGGTCAGCAGGACCAGGACGATGCGCCAGTTATCGAAAAATCCGCGTACCCGCTTGGCGTAGATTTTCTTGCGTTTTTCGTAGAGTGAAACTTCGACTGCCGGTTCCTGCTTGTTCTGGTCGTCCGCTTGAGTCATTTTTGTTTTACACCTGTTAGTTGTTATGGTCGGAAACCGGGGTGGGCGTGTCTGCCGACTATTCGCATGAAGCAAGCCTGCGGGGCGAACTAAGGGGGATATGCGACCAGCCGACCGGCGCACCGTGAGCTCTAGAACTCCAAGGAAAGCACATTGAGCAGTGGGAGGTGACCCCGGTTTCCGGGATGACTAATATCAAGTTGCGTGCCAGCTTGGGTGTGTTGCTTGATTCATTAAAAATCAACTGCTTGGAATTTGTTTTGTTCGGCTGTTCGATGTTTTTTGAAATGCTGTGTCAGAATCGGCAGCATTGATTGGCTGAGGTGACAGTTTTGACATCGCATTTCCTGAGTGAGCTGATTTCCTTTCTCGATGGTTTGCCTGAGCCACGTATCGTAATGAGCGCCGATTACCGGATCATTGCCGCCAATGCGGCCTATACGCGCGAGTTTGGCGGGGGGCGCGAGCTGGCCGGCCGAGCGTGCTACGAGGTCTCGCATCGATTCAATGTGCCGTGCGACCAGGCCGGCGAATCCTGCCCGCTCAAACTCAGCCTGGAGGCGGGTGAACCGCAACGGGTCCTGCACCTGCATCACACGCCCCGGGGTGAGGAGCATGTGCTGGTCGAAACTTCGCCGATTCGTGATGAGACCGGCGAAATTGCCTATTTCGTCGAAACCATGCGCCTGGTGCGCCAGGCCAGCAGTCGAGCGGCCACCAGCGGGCTGGTCGGACGCTCGCCGGCATTCAGCAGCATGCTGGAAAAGATGATGCGGGTTGCGCCTTCCGACGCTGCGGTCCTGTTGCTCGGCGAGACGGGGACCGGCAAGGAACTGGTGGCGCACGCCATTCATGAGGCCAGTGCCCGGGAGGAAGGGCCTTTTGTCGCGGTCGATTGCGCGGGAATGACGGAAACCCTGTTCGAGGCCGAGTTGTTCGGTTATGAAAAAGGCGCCTTCACCGGGGCCACGCATCGCAAGCAGGGCTTGGTCGAAGCGGCTTCGGGCGGTACCCTGTTCCTCGACGAAATCGGCGAACTGCCGCTCTCGCTGCAGGTCAAGCTGCTGCGCCTGCTCGAAACCGGAACCTATCGCCGGGTTGGCGGCCTGGACTGGTTGCCGGCCGATTTCCGGCTGATCACGGCGACGCACCGCGATCTTGCTGCCATGGTGGTGGCTGAAAGCTTTCGCCGCGACCTGTATTTCCGCATCAATACCTTTCCGATCCGGACGCCGGCATTGCACGAGCGTAGCTCGGACATTCCCCTGCTGGCCGAATCGCTGCTGGCCCGGGTTGACCGCAAACCGGGCCGGCACTTCACGGCGGCCGCGCTTGACTGGCTTGCCGTGCAGCGGTTCAGCGGCAACATCCGCGAATTGCGCAATCTGATCGAGCGTGCTTCCCTGCTTGCCGACGGCGATGCCATCGATGTCGGCCATCTTCTTGAAATGACCGATCCGCCGCTGGTTCAGCCGGCCGAGCGGGATGCCGCGAGCGGTTTTCGGGTGGATGGCCTGATTGATCTGGAAACGCTGGAAAAACGCTATCTCAAGTGGTCCAGGCAGACGCACGGCGGTGATATGGATGCGCTGGCCAGGCAACTCGGAATCAGCACCCGGACCTTGTATCGGAAACTGGAGCGTGTGAATTGATGGAGAAAATTCACGATTGTCTTCAATATATGACATTGTTATATTCCGTGCGGCTTGTGGGAGTGGCTTATCCCTTGTCTTTACCAAGTCTTACATTCCCGCATGATTGTTAATCTAGAATCGAGAAAAGCTGTTCTATTTCCAATAGAGGGTCCATTGGGTCAGAGTGCGCCGGAGCGCGTGCGACAGAATGGGTGACGAAGGTTCTTTGCGAGTGATAAATATGAAAATCAGGACAATTCCCTTTTTGCTGGCGGTTGCGGTTTTCCCCGTCTCCGCTCTTGCCCAGAATGCGCCTTCCCCGGAGGTGCAGCAGGCCCTGCGCGAGATTGCCCAGCAAGCAGTGCTGAAGAGCCCGGAAGTGACGACCAAGTGGCGTAACTACAAGGCGGCCGACGAGGAAATCGGGGTGGCACGCGGCGGTTATTTTCCGCGGGTTGACCTGACGGCCGGTACCGGCCGCGAGAGCCTGAAGACCCCGCCGACGAACGTCAAGGACGACTATACCCGGCGCGGTTACGCACTGACCCTGAACCAGATGGTGTTCGACGGGTTTGCCACGCGCAGCGAGGTTCGCAAACTCGACAAGGCGCGTCTGGTCCGTTACTACGAACTGCTGGAAGCCTCCGAGAATGTCGCCCTGGAAGCCAGCCGCGCCTATCTCGATGTGCTGCGCTACCGTTTCCTGGTCGATCTCGCCGAAGACAACTACATCCGCCACAAGGCCACGCATGAGCAGTTGAAGGCGCGTACGGCGTCGGGCGTCGGGCGTCGCGTCGATCTGGAACAGGCGGGCAGCCGTCTGGCCCTGGCCGAAGTCAACCTGACCACGGAAACCGCCAACCTGCATGATGTATCCGCGCGCTATCAGCGTCTGGTCGGCAACATGCCGCCCGACGTGATCGTTCCGCCCAGCCTGGTCGGTAGTGCACTGCCGGCCAGCCCGAAGGCGGCACTGGACATCCTGCACAAGCGCAATCCGACGCTGCATGCGGCGATCGAGAATATCGAAGCCGCCCAGCACGACATCGCCGCCAAGCGTTCGGCCTACTCGCCCCGAGTGGATCTGCGGGCCAGAACCGAGAGCACCTCCAACTATCAGGGTGTCAGCGGCGACCGCGATTACAACGTGGCCGAGGTGGTGTTCAGCTGGAACCTGTTCAATGGCGGTTCGGATCGGGCGCGTGAGCGTCAGTTCATGGAGCGCAAGCACATGGCCGTGGAAATGCGTGAAAAGGCCTGTCGCGACACGCGCCAGACGTTGCTGATCGCGTACAACGACGTGCTGCGACTGAAGGAACAGTCCAACTACCTGGCAACCCAGGTCGCCTTGCTGGAAAAGACGCGCAATGCCTATCGTGACCAGTTCAATGTCGGCCAACGCACCTTGCTCGACTTGCTGGATACCGAGAATGAATTGCTGTCGGCGCGGCGTGCGGCAGTCAATGCCGATACCGACCTGACGCTGGCCTATCTGCGCACCTATGCCGGCATGGGGTCGCTGCTGGAATTCATGGGGCTGCAGAAGCTTGATACCCACACACCGACCGCTGGTGAACTGGCCGAAGTCGATGCGGCTTCGCTGTGCCCGACCGATGCCGTCACCCAGCAAGCCTCGTCGCGCGATGCGCTCGATGCCAAGGCTCGCGAGATGATGACCGCGCCGCGTTCGCCGGTGGTGGCGCAGGCCCCGCAGGAACTGGTGCCGCAGACTGCCGTTGGCGATATCGAAAATCGGGTACGTTCCTGGGCTGAGGCCTGGTCGGCGAAGGATTACTCGGCCTACACCGGTTTCTATGCGCCGACCTTCACGCCGGATGGCGGTCTTTCCCGCGAGGACTGGGACCAGTTGCGTCGCGCCCGGATCTCGCCGCGCGAGCGCATCTCGGTCACCGTCGACAAGCTCCAGGTACGTATGGATGGCGAGGAACGGGCCTTTGCCGAGTTTGAGCAGACCTATCGCTCGAACATCTTCAACGACCGTGTCATGAAGACGCTTGAGATGATCAAGGTCGATGGCAAGTGGTTGATCAACCGCGAAAGCTCCACCCCTTGCGTGGGTAATACTGTCGGCGGTTGCCATCGACTGGCACGCTGAAAACCCGCGGGGCTGAGTCCCCGCGTTGGAAATAAAACCCCCGGGGATAAGTTTCCCGGGGGTTTTTTATTCAGGGTGTCAGGTTAGATCGACCTGGGAGACAAACACATAGCCTTGCGAGCGCAAGGTCTTGATGAAGCTGCTGCCGTCGGCCTGTTTGCCCAGAATGCGCCGGATTTGACTGACATGGACGTCGATGATCCGGTCGTAAGGGATGTACTCGCGTTTGAGGACGCGGGAGAGGCATTCCCGGGACAGGGGTTCGAACGGGTGCTCAAGAAATGCCATCAGCAGGGAAAAACCGGAAACGCCGATCGATACGGGTTCGCCGTTGCCGTTCAGCAGTTCCCGGGCAGCGGTGTCCAGCGTCCAGTGCCCGAAACGCATACGCTTGAAATCTGCCCGCGAAACCGCCGTCTGACTACGTAGCTGGCTGCGTCGGAGCAGCGCACGGGTACGGGCGAGCAGTTCGCGCATGTTGCAAGGCTTGGGCAGGAAGTCGTCAGCGCCGATCTCGATACCGATGATGCGCTCGATTTCGTCGGAGCGCGTCGAATGAATCAGAACCGGTATCTCGGAGTGCTGGCGCAGCTGCCTGAGGAGTTCGAGTCCGTCCGCGTCGGGGAGGCTCAGGTCGAGGATCACCACGTCGGGGTTTTGATCGAGCTGTTGCCACATGGCGGCGCCATTTTCGGCGAAAATGCTGCCGATCCCCACTGTACCAAGGGTGGCGCTGACAACATGGCGGGTGCCGGGGTCATCTTCTACGATCAGTGCGGTCTGATTCATGGGAGGGGTAAAGATGCTCGATGGAAATGATTGTAATGCATTGTAAAAGGAAGTGCGCAGGCCGTTGTTCAATGGACGAGAGGAGGCAAGCCCCGGCGTTCGGGGGTTTTACCTTTTTTCAACCAAGTTTTTTGCCGGCGAGGGAAAATGATCCTCTCTTAAACGGCTGGCGGTGCTAAGTCCAT
Organism: uncultured Azonexus sp.; assembly: GCF_937982035.1. Taxonomy (NCBI): domain Bacteria; kingdom Pseudomonadati; phylum Pseudomonadota; class Betaproteobacteria; order Rhodocyclales; family Azonexaceae; genus Azonexus; species uncultured Azonexus sp. The sequence continues at coordinate 72,121 of NZ_CALJNI010000005.1, read as the reverse complement.
GATGCTGATACCTCAGGAACTGGAAGGCTTCGATGTGAGGGACGCCGTAGCGCGCATGCTGGATCGTCCCGAGTTGTGGTGGCAGGCGGTCGGCTTTTTTGTTCATCATTTTTCAGGATGGGAAAATGCCTGGCTTGATGTACATGGCAACGATCAAGCCGAGCGTCGGTGTGTGCATGCGATCCGGAGTGCGGCGGCGAATGTCGGTGCGATGCGGCTTTCCGCGCTGGCCGAGCGCCTGGAAAAGTTGCTGCTGCAGCGAATTGCCGGCGAGGATGTGGATATTCCCGTCGAGCTGCGCGCCGATCTTGCGGCTGCCTTCTCGGAGGCGTGGAAAAGTGCCGATGCAGCCTGGCGGGAAGCGGGTTGTGAGTTGCCGGGGCAGTCGTGACGAAACAGTTCGAGCCGGCACCGCTGGGTCGGCATCTGGCCCGCGTCAATCTGCAGGTGTTGCTGCCGGCTTTCCTTATTCTTTCGGCCATCATCCTGCTGACCGCCGGCGGTATGGATTTGCGGGACCGGATCGACGAAGGTCGGGCGCGGACCGCGCTGCTCGAAGAGATGCTGAGCAAGGGCGTGCTGGTCGAGGATCCGGTACGGGTGTCCGTGTTCAGGAAAATGTTGTATTCATTGCCCGATCTGCGTTCGCTGACCCTGTACCGAGACGATCAAAGCATTTATTTCGAATATCTGCGCCCTGACAGCTACGCGGTATCGGGCTGGAAGCCGCCGGTTTTTGAAGAAGGTTATCGTCTGCAGCCCGGCTACGTCGACTTTCTGGTTCGCGGCAAGGTTGCCGGCAGCGGCTGGATGCTGGTCAGTTTCGATCTGGGGCGCCTGCATCGGGAAATGCTGGGTTATGCCCTGTTGATCCTGATCGAATTTGCGCTGGCCCTGTGGGTCATCCTGCGACTGCAGCGCCGGCAGGTCGAGCGTGCCATGCGTCCGCTGGACCTGCTGAACGAAAACATGGCCGAGATTTCGCTCGGACACCTCGAAACGCGGGCGGCACATTCGGATATCGCCGAGTTCGAGCGCCTGAGCGCAGGTTTCAACCAGATGGTCGAGCAGATACGCGAGCGTGATCACTGGCTGGCTTCGCATCTCGGTAACCTTGAGCAGATCGTCGAGCAGCGGACCCGGGAGTTGCGGCAGGCCAAAGAGATCGCCGAAGCGGGGAGTCTGGCCAAGAGTGAATTCCTGGCGACCATGAGCCATGAAATCCGGACCCCGATGAACGGGGTTCTGGGCATGACAGAACTGCTCCTGAATACAGGGCTGACGCCGACCCAGCGGCAGTTCGTCGAGGCGGTCGATCGCTCCGGGCGGCACTTGCTGGCAATCATCAACGACGTGCTCGATTTTTCCAAGATCGAATCCGGGTACTTCGAACTGGAGGAAGAGGATTTCGATCTTGTCCGCTTGCTCAACGAGGCGGTCGAACTGTTTTCTCAGCCGGCGCACAAAAAGGGCCTGACGTTGCTGATCGAAGTCCCGGCCGGCCAGGCATTGCATGTGCGCGGCGATGCACTGCGTTTGCGTCAGGTGGTTGCCAATCTGCTCAACAACGCGGTGAAATTTACCGATCGGGGAGAGATCGTGCTCAGTCTGGCGCTGCTGCCATCCGAGGCCGGTTGCCAGTGCATGGCGTTGCGGGTCCGGGATACCGGCGTCGGCATCCCGCCGGAAGCGCGGGAGCGGATTTTCGAACACTTTGCCCAGGCCGACGGCTCGACCAGCCGGCGCTTTGGCGGTACCGGCCTTGGTCTGGCCATCTGCCGGCGGCTGGTTGACATGATGGGGGGAGAAATTTTCGTGGACAGCATGCCCGGCGTGGGTTCGTGCTTTACCGTGAAGCTCTGCCTCCCCACTGTCGAAAGGCTGGTGCCGGACGATTTGCCGGATGCCGGGGGCGGAGTGACGGCGCGCCGGGTTGATGTGCCGACCGACACGGATGTGGCAACGCCGGTCCTGCGCGGTCGGGTGCTGCTGGCGGAGGACAATGAAAGCAACCAGATTGTCGCGCGTACCCACCTCGAACACCTGGGCCTGCAGGTGGTCGTGGTCAACGACGGTCAGCAGGCCATCGATCTGCTGGCCCGCGAGTCTTTCGATCTGGTCCTGATGGATTGCCAGATGCCGGTGGTCGATGGTTTCTCGGCCTGCGCAGAGCTGCGGCGCCGGGAAGCGCAGGGCGATCTGCCGCGTCTGCCGGTGGTGGCGCTGACAGCCAATGCCATGCGCGATGACCGGGCACGTTGCCTGGCGGCCGGGATGGACGACTACCTGGCCAAACCTTATCGGGGCGAGGAAATGCTCGCCGTGCTCGAGCGCTGGCTGCCCCGCGAACGTCGCAAGCTGGTGGCGACAACGCCGACGCCAGCGCCGACGTCGGTGCCCGCCATGCCGGGGAGTCAGGCACTCGATCCGGGGGTTTTCGAACAATTGCGTACCCTGGCGCCGAATGGGGCCGGCGCCTTGATCCGCCAACTGGTCGAGGCTTATCTGCGGGGCATGGAAAGTTTGTGGAGCGACTATGAATCCGCCCTGTCTGCCGGTGATGCGGCGGCCATGGCACGAGCCTGTCACGCGATGAAATCGAGCAGCTACAACGTCGGGGCGCTGCGTTTTGCCGGCTTGTGTCGGGAAATCGAGGCCTTGTGCCAGGAAGGCAAGCAGGAAGAAGTCATTGCCTTGCACCCCGGATTCGTGGCCGAACAAGAGGCAGTGCGCATGGCCCTGGACGAGATGTTGGAAAAGAGGGCGACGTCATGAGCGAACGTGTATGTCGGGTACTGGCGGCGGACGACGATCCGACCATGGGGCTGATGTTCGGCGTTGTCCTCTCCGCGCCGGGGTTCGCCTTGCGCTATGTTCCGGATGGCGAGGCGGCACTGGCGGCTTACGGCACCGGCGGCAGTTTCGACATCGTCGTGCTTGACGTCGAAATGCCGGGTATTGACGGCTTGCGCCTTGCCGAGACTATCCGGCGGTGCGAGCCGGAACTGCCAATCGTGTTGTTGAGCGGGCGCGAGGACGCGGCATTTTTCGACGCTGCTTCAAGGCTGGGCCTCCGTCATCTGTCCAAGCCGGTTGACTGGACGGCGCTGGCCGTTCGCCTGCGGGCGTGGCTGGTTTGATCCCCGGGCACTTGTCTGTTTGACCGGGTCTCGGGTTAGACTGGTGACGATGCACCAGAATTTTTACAAACGGAGGAAACACACATGAAAAAATTGATCCCTGTCGTCCTGGGCCTGATGATTGCCGCGCCGACCATGGCATCGGAGGAGCTGGCCAAGGCCAAGAACTGCACCACCTGTCATGGTATGGCCAAGAAGATCGTCGGTCCGGGCTACCAGGAAATCGCCGCCAAGCGCGCCGGCGAGAAGGGGGCGGAGGCAGCCCTGGCTGCCAAGATCAAGAACGGCAGCAAGGACGAGTGGGGCAAGGTGCCGATGCCGCCCAATGCCGTCACCGATGCCGAGGCACTGGCACTGGCCAAGTGGGTCCTGTCGTTCAAGTAAGAACTGTCAGGCGGTAGCAGGAAGGCGCCCGCAGAGGCGCCTGATATAACAATCACCCGGAGACTGTCATGGGGCCGTTGACTCCCGAACAGCGTCGGCGGCGCTGGCTGGCGCTGGCCGTTGTCGCGCTGGCGTACATCCTTTCCTTTTTCCAGCGCTTTGCGCCGGCCGGTATCGCCCAGGATCTGGCTGCCGCCTTCCAGACCTCGGCGGCCTCGCTCGGCGTGCTCGCCGCGACCTATTTCTACATCTACACGGTGATGCAGATCCCCACGGGGATTCTGGCCGATACCCTGGGGCCGCGCCGGATACTGGCGCTGGGGGCGTTGGTCGGTGGTGTCGGTAGTCTGCTGTTCGGCTTCGCGCCGTCGCTCGAATTCGCATTGGCCGGCAGAACCCTGGTCGGGCTCGGTGTTTCGGTCACCTTCATCGCCATGCTCAAGCTGGTGGCCGTGTGGTTCGAGGAGAACCGTTTTGCAACCATCGTCGGCATCTGCATGCTGGTCGGCAATCTCGGTTCGGTGCTGGCCGGGGCACCCCTGTCGGCGATGGCCCAGGCGACCGGCTGGCGCGGGGTATTCATCGGCGTCGGCGCCGTCTCTCTGGTGCTTGGGGCCCTGTGCTGGCTGATCGTTCGCGATGCGCCGACCGCTTCGGGCGAAGCATCGCGGCCGCGTTTCGACCGGACGGTGGTGCTTTCCAGCCTGCTGGCGGTGATCCGCAACCGTGCCACCTGGCCGGCGGCGCTGGTCAATACCGGCATGTCCGGCGCTTTCTTCACCTTTGCCGGGCTGTGGGCGACGCCTTACCTGATGCAGGTGCACGGCATGGCGCGCGCGACCGCTGCCAATCACCTGTCCTTGTGGTTTGGCGGTTTTGCCGTCGGTTGCCTGTTCATCGGCGGTCTGTCCGACCGTCTTGGGCGGCGCAAGCCGGTGATGATCGCCGTCTCGCATGTTTACGTGGCGATCTGGCTGATCCTGCTGTCCTGCGTGGCGATGCCGCTCAGCCTGTCGTACCTGCTTTTTGCCCTGCTCGGTTTGTCGACCGCCGGGTTCAGCCTGACCTGGGCGTGCGCCAAGGAGGTCAATCCGCCGTTGCTGTCGGGGATGTCGACCAGCGTTGCCAACATGGGCGGTTTCCTCTGTGCCGCGATCATGCAGCCGGTCGTCGGCTGGATCATGGATCTCGGCTGGCATGGCGAAATGGTCGCCGGTGCCCGCGTCTACGATGTCGCCACCTGGCAGAACGGCGTCTTGGCAGTGACCTTGTGTGCCGCGCTGGGTGCTGCCGCCAGCTGGCGTATCCGCGAAACGCGCTGTCGAAACGTCTGGCAGGCGCCATGATCCGGGTCTGAAAACTGACTTGCGGTGGTTTTGTGAATTAGCGTATGCTTATATTCATGAAGCCTATCCTGCCCGTACTGGTTCTTGCCCTCGGACTGGTGTCGCCCGCCATGCATGCGGCCGATGCCTTGCCGGTTGTCGTCGTCAAGCCGCATCCGGTCGACCTGACTTTTCCCGCCGAATCGGTCGTTGAGGCAGTCATGCAGGCGACGGTCGGGGCCCAGGTCGCCGGCCGCGTCACCGAGGTACGCGCCGACGCCGGTCAGCGGGTCAGCAAGGGCGACTTGCTGATGCGTATCGACGCCCGCGAAGCTAGTGAAGCCGCCCGGGCGGCAGAAGCACAATACACCGTGGCGAAATTGAATTACGAACGCCACAAGCAGTTGAAAGAACAGAAATTCGTCAGTCAGGCGGCGCTCGACAAGGCCAAGGCCGATTTCGATGCGGCGGCGGCCAATCGCAGTGCCGCGGGCGCCAGCCAGAGTCACGCGAGCATCGTCGCCCCGATGACCGGCATCGTCGCTCGCCGGCATGCCGAAGCCGGCGACATGGCGATGCCGGGAATGCCATTGTTCACCATTTACCAGCCGGGCGGCCTGCGCGTCACCGCCAGCGTGCCCCAGCATCGTCTGCCGGCCATGCGTGGTGTGACCAGCGCCCGTGTCGACTTCCCGGAACTCGGCAAATGGGTCGATGCGACTGCCATTCAGGTCTTGCCCACGGTCGATGCGGCGACCCATGTCGCGCAGGTGCGTGTCAGTCTGCCGGCACTGGCGGAAGCCGTTCCCGGCATGTTCGCCCGGGTCCATTTCGTTACCGGCCGCGCCGACAAGCTGACCGTGCCGGCCGGCGCGATACTGCGCCGCGGCGAAGTTGCCGCCGTCTATGTGCAGACCGCCGATCAACGTCTCGTCCTGCGCCAGTTGCGCCTCGGCGAAGCCGTCGGTCAGGGCGAGATCGAGGTGCTGGCCGGGCTGGCTGCAGGTGACAAGGTGGTCACCGATCCGGTCAAGGCGGCCATTCAAGTTCAGTCGGGCAAGTAGGCCATGGCCGCCGAAAAGACCTCGCTCGGCATTTCCGGGCGTATTGCCGCCGCCTTCCAGGATTCGCGGATCACCCCGCTGCTCGCGCTGGTCGCCTTCCTGATGGGCGTTTTCGCGACCCTGGTCACGCCGCGCGAGGAAGAGCCGCAGATCGACGTGACCATGGCCGACGTGCTGGTCGCCTGGCCGGGCGCTTCGGCCAAGGATGTCGAGAATCTCGTGGCGACGCCGGGCGAGCAGGTGCTGTCGCGCATGCATGGCGTCGAGCATGTGTATTCGATGTCACGCCCCGGCATGGCGGTGATCACCGTGCAGTTCGAAGTCGGCGTCAAGTACAACGACGCGGTGCTACGCCTGCACGACACGGTGATGGCGCATCGCGACTGGCTGCCGGCCAATCTCGGCGTGTCCGAGCCGGTGATCAAGCCGCGCGGCATCGACGACGTGCCCATCGTTGCGCTGACCTTCCACACCGCCGATCCGGCACGTTCGGCCTACGAACTGCAGCAGGTGGCGCGTGCGGTCGAGATCGAACTCAAGCGGATCCGGGGTACGCGCGACATCTCGACGCTCGGCGGTCCCGATCATGCCGTGCGCGTGCTGCTCGACGCCGAGCGGATGAACGCTTTCGGCGTCACGCCGCAGGACATTGCCGGTGCGCTGACCGTATCCAACGCCTTGCAGACTTCCGGCAGCCTGGTTGCCGGCAATCGCGAAGTTCTCGTGCAGACCGGCACGTATCTGGAGTCGGCGGCGGATGTAAAGCGCTTGGTCGTTGCAGTTCGTGAGCGCAAGCCGATCTACCTCAGCGACGTCGCCACGGTCGAGGACGGCCCCGACCAGCCGCAGCGCTACGCCTGGTTCGGCACCAAGGCCGGCGAGTTCCCGGCGGTCACCATCCAGATTTCCAAGCAGCCCGGGGTCAATGCCGCCGATGTCGCCAATGCCGCCATCGCCCGCATCGACAGCCTGAAGAATGTCGTCATTCCCGACGGCGTCGAGGTCACGGTGACGCGCAACTACGGCGAGACGGCGACCGAAAAGGCACAGAAGCTGATCGGCAAGCTGGTCTTCGCCACCGCTTTCGTTGTATTGCTGGTTTTCTTTGCGCTGGGCAAGCGCGAGGCGCTGATCGTCGGCATCGCCGTCACGCTGACCCTGGCGGCGACGCTGTTCGCCTCCTGGGCCTGGGGCTTCACGCTCAACAGGGTGTCGCTGTTCGCGCTGATCTTCTCGATCGGCATCCTGGTCGACGACGCGATTGTCGTCGTCGAGAACATCCACCGCTGGCAGGGCCTGCATCCGGAAAAGACGCTGCTCGAAATCATCCCCGGCGCCGTCGACGAGGTCGGCGGGCCGACCATCCTGGCGACGCTGACCGTCATCGCCGCGCTCTTGCCGATGGCCTTCGTGTCCGGGCTGATGGGGCCGTACATGAGCCCGATCCCGATCAACTCGTCGATGGGCATGGCGCTGTCGCTGGCCATCGCCTTCGTCGTCACGCCGTGGCTGGCGGTGCGGCTGATGAAGTCGCATGGCGGCGCACATGGCGCGGCGCCGGCGTCGAAGCTGGATGCCAGGCTCGACAGCACCTTCCGCAAGCTGCTGACGCCCTTCCTCGATCCGCTGACGGGCGGTGCCGCGCGCATCAAGCTGGCCGTCGCCGTCGTCGTGCTGATCCTCGGTTCGGTGTCGCTGGCGTACTTTCAGCTCGTGGTGCTGAAGATGCTGCCCTTCGACAACAAGAGCGAGTTCCAGATCATCGTCGACATGCCGGCCGGTACCCCGGTCGAAGAAACGGCGCGGGTGCTGCAGGAAATCGGTGCCGAGCTGGCCAAAGTCGAGGAAGTGACGAACTACCAGGCCTATGCCGGTACCGCCAGCCCGATCAACTTCAACGGCCTGGTCCGCCAGTATTACCTGCGGGCAGCGCCGGAGAAGGGCGACATCCAGGTCAATCTGGTCGACAAGGCCAAGCGTTCGCGCAAAAGTCATGAAATCGCCGCCGGCGTGCGGGCGGCGGTCGAAGCCGTCGGTCAGCGTAACGGCGGCGTCGCCAAGGTCGTCGAAGTGCCGCCGGGGCCGCCGGTGATGTCGCCCATCGTCGCCGAGATCTACGGTCCCGACTACGCCGGCCAGATCGCCGTCGGCAAGCAGGTGCGCCAGGCCTTCAGTGAAACGCCCGACATCGTTGCCATCGACGACTACATCGACGCCGATGCGCGCAAGTTCGTCCTGCACGTGCTGCAGGCCAAGGCCGCGCAACTGGGCGTGGCGCAGCGCGACATCGTCGAAGTCGTCGGCATGGGGCTGGCCGGCATGGACGTGACACCGGTGCGCAATGCCGAATCCAAGTTCGCCGTGCCGGTGCGGATCACGCTGCCGTCAGCGCAGAAGTCGGCGCTCGATACGCTGCTCAAGTTGCGGGTCCGTTCCCGCGACGGCCAACTGGTACCTGTCTCGGAACTGGTCGAAGTGCGCGACACGGTGCGCGAGAAGACGATCTATCACAAGGACCTGCTGCCGGTCGTCTACGTCGTCGGCGACATGGGCGGCCAGCTCGATTCGCCGCTCTACGGCATGTTCGACATCCGCTCGAAAATCAACGGCATGGCGCTGAAGGAAGGCGGCACGCTCGGCGAATGGTTCATCCGCCAGCCGACCGATCCCTACGCCGGTTACAGCGTCAAATGGGACGGCGAGTGGCAGGTCACCTACGAGACCTTCCGCGACATGGGGCTGGCCTACGCGGTCGGCCTGATATTGATTTATCTGCTAGTGGTCGCTCACTTCGGGAGCTATCTGGTGCCGCTGATCATCATGGCGCCGATTCCGCTGACCATCATCGGCGTCATGCCCGGACATGCCTTGTTCGGCGCGCAATTCACAGCGACCTCGATGATCGGCATGATCGCGCTGGCCGGCATCATCGTCCGCAACTCCATCCTGCTCGTTGATTTCATCAAGCAGCAGGTCGCCGCCGGCATGGATTTCCACGACGCGGTGATCCAGTCGGCGGCGGTGCGCGCCAAGCCGATTGCGCTGACCGCATTGGCCGCCATGCTCGGCGCCATGTTCATCCTCGACGACCCGATCTTCAACGGCCTGGCGCTGGCGCTGATCTTCGGCATCCTGGTGTCCACGCTGCTGACCCTGGTCGTCATTCCCGTTCTCTACTACGCAGCCTTCCGCAAGGAGCATCAAGCATCATGACCATCGAACGCATCATCCGCATCATGGCCGGCTTCTTCGTCATGCTTTCGCTGGCGCTCGGCTGGCAGGGCAGTCCGGTCTTCGTCTCCGAATGGTTCCTGGCCTTCACCGCCTTCGTTGGCTTCAACCTGTTCCAGAGCGGCTTCACCGGCTTCTGTCCGCCGGAGAAGCTGCTGAAGAAGCTTGGCGTCAAATCCAGCGGTGGTTCCTGCGGGGGATGAGGCGGCGCTTCAGTGCGCCGTGTACTCCGCATCGAACCCCGCATCGACGATCGCCTGGAGAATCTCCTCCGGACTGACGAAATTGCCGTGCTCGACATCGACCTCGCTGCTTTCCAGCGAAATGTCGATATGCGTGACACTGGGCAAGTCCTGAATTGCGCTGGTGAGCATCTGCATGCGGTGGATGTCGTTCAGGCCACCGACCTTGAAAAGCTGTCTGTGCATGATCTGACCTCCTTGGTCTGAAGCATGTAGATTGGTCAGCAAAATGCCCCGGAAGTTCTGGTGATTTTCCGCTCAGGCAGCGCGCATCGCCTGATAGGCCGCCAGTGCCCGCGCGACTTCGCCGCTTGGGCGGGCGCTGTCGCCAAGACCGAATTCCATTTGCAACGATGCCTTGTTGGTGTCGATGTAGTCGATGACGCGGCTCAGGTTGTTCATCCGGTTGGGAATGAAATTGTTCTCTGAATTGAGCAATTCCGCGGAGCGGGCAAAGTTGCCGCTGAATTCGCGGATTGCGTTCACCGCACCGTTCGGGTTGCTGGCCAGCACCCGTTCCAGGCGGGCGGTGTCGAGACTGGCCATGTTGGTGACCGGGTGGATCTCCAGTCCGAGTGCGCCCATGCCGCGAACACCGCTGCCGGCACCGTTGAAAATGTTCTCGATGCTCTTTTCCAGTTCCCACTGCGACACGGTTGCGGCGTGTGTGCCAGCCAGCAGGCCGCCGTTGGCCAGGACTTCGTCGAAGCGGTCGATCCAGCCGTTGTAGGCTTCGGTAAAGGCCTGCAGGCGGCTGCGGATTTCGTCGGCGCTGCTGCCATGGTCGATTGTGCCCAGTTTGCCGGCTTCCTGCTGCATTGCCGCGACGTAGTCTCCCATCGCGGTCATTTCTGCGAATTCGGCTTTGTAAACAACCTCTTTCCGGTTGATCGCGGTCATCATCGCGTAGGCTGATTCCGGATCGAACAGCGACGGATTGCGGCCGTTGGCCATCAAGGGGGCATTCGTCAGCAAGGCGTTCATGGCGCTGGTGGTGCTGCCGCCGTTGAGCAGGCTGTCCATGGCCTGGGATTTGAAATCGGCCAGCCGCTCCTGCAGGACGGCCAGGAAGTTGCCGCCTGCCGCCGGCGCGGAATTGCCGTGCCCGCGGTGCATGCCGGAGAGCAGCGAAAAATCGAAAGTCTTGTTGATGATGGCGTTGGTCGACATGTTACCTCCTGGCGATGGCGACGGCAGATTGCCCTCCAGTTGCCCATGGCTTCCTCATTGCAACAAGCGTGCCCGGTACCGCGAAATGGTGGCGCGTCCGCCGCTGTCGCGCTCTGCCGGCATTTCCCCGTCTTCAGTGGGCTGAGACCGCTGAAAGATTCACATCTTCCGGCAATTTTCGCCGCCGTCGACTTGCCGGCCGATCGGCTAGAATCCGCCTGACAACATGGAGGAGCGGGACATGAAGATTGGTTTTATCGGCCTGGGCATCATGGGGCGCCCGATGGCGCTGAATCTGTTGAAAGGTGGTCATCAAGTCACCGTCTGGGCGCGTCGTGCCGAATCGATGCAGCCCTTGCTCGACGCCGGTGCCAGCGGCGCTGCGTCGCCGGCTGATGTGGCGCGCGGCCAGGAGCTGGTGATTTCCATGGTCGCCGATGCGCCCGACGTCGCCGAAGTCATGCGCGGCGTCGCCAGTGCCGCCGTGCCGGGGCTGGTCGCCGTCGACATGAGCACCATCGCGCCGGCGGCAGCCAAGGCTATTCACGCGGAACTGGCGGCGGCCGGCGTCGATTTCATGGACGCGCCGGTGTCCGGCGGTGAAGTCGGCGCGATTGCCGGGACGCTGTCGATTATGGCTGGCGGTTCCGAGGCCGCCTTTGCCCGCGCCCAGCCGGCGTTCGCCTGCATGGGCAAGAACATCGTCCATGTCGGCGCTTCGGGTGCCGGCCAGGTGACCAAGGCGGCCAACCAGATCGTCACCGGCATGGGCGTGCTGGCGGTTGCTGAAGCGATGGCCTTTGCCTCGAAGAATGGGGTCGACCGCGGCAAGGTGCGCGAGGCGCTGCTCGGCGGCTTCGCCTACTCGAAGATTCTGGAAAACCACGGCCAGCGCATGCTCGACCGCAATTTCAAGCCGGGCTTCAAGAGCTGGATGCACGAGAAGGATCTGAACATCGTCATGCAGACGGCGCATGAACTCGGGCTGTGTCTGCCGGGTTCGGCGGCGACCGCGCAGATGTTCAACGCCATGGTCGGTTCCGGCCTGGGCGAGGAGGATTCGATCGCCGTGCTGAAACTGCTGGAAAGCCTCTCGGGACAGGCATGAAGGTCGGTTTCATCGGACTGGGCGCGATGGGGCGCCCGATGGCCCTGCATCTGCAGGCGGCCGGCCACGAGTTGCACGTCTGGGCGCGCCGCTCGGCAAGCTGCGCCGGCCTGCCGGCGACGGTCCATGCCTCGCCGGCCGAACTGGGTGCCGCGTGCGAGGTGGTGTTCACGGTCATCACCTCGAGCGCCGACGTCGAAGGCGTGGCGCTCGGTGACAACGGCCTGATCCACGGCATGGCGGCGGGCAGCGTGCTGGTCGATTGCTCGACCATCGCCCCGGATGTCGCCCGGCGTATCGCCGGCCAACTGGCGGAGAAGGGCATCCACATGCTCGACGCACCGGTCTCCGGCGGCGAGCAGGGGGCGAAAGACGCGACGCTGGCGATCATGGCTGGCGGCGACGCGGCGGTGCTTGAACGGGTGCGGCCCTTGCTGAAAAAACTCGGCCAGCGCATCGTCCATATCGGCCCCAACGGCGCCGGCCAGGTCGCCAAGGCCTGCAACCAGATGATCATGGTCGCCGCCATCGAGGCGGTGGCCGAGGCGATGCATCTGTCCGCTGCGGCCGGGGTTGATCCGGCCAAGGTGAAGCAGGCGCTGGCCGGCGGCTCGGCCGGCTCGCGCGTGCTCGAGATCATGGGCCAGCGCATGGTCGACCGCGATTTCTCGGCCGGCATCGAGGCCCGCCTGCATCACAAGGATTTCGGGCTGGTACTTGAAGCCGCCCGGCAGAGCGGCGTGCCGGTGGCACTGACGGCGAGCGTCGCGCAGCAACTCAACGCGCTGATGGCGCTGGGTTTCGGCAAGGACGATACGAGTTCGCTGTTGCGCGTGCTGGAGGCTAATTCCCCGCGCACTGCGGACACACCGCGCTGATCTCGACTTCCGGGCTGTCCAGGCGGTGGCCGGTGGCGGCCAGGCTGGCGTAGAGCGTGGTGGCGACGTTGGCGTCTTCCAGTTCGGTCACCGCATTGCATTTCGGGCAGACTAGGAACAGGCTCGGTGCCGAATGGTTGCCGTGGCGGCAGGCGACGAACAGGTTCATGCGGCCGATCTTGTGCGCCAGGCCGTGCTCGATCAGAAAATCGAGGGCGCGGTAGATGGTCGGTGGCGAGGCATTGCCGCGCGACTGCCGCATCTGTTCGAGCAGGTCGTAGGCCTTGATGCCCTTGGGCGTTCGATAGAGCAGGGCGAGCACTTCGCGGCGGATTGCCGTCAGGCTGGCGCCGCGTTGCCGGCAACTGGCAGCGGCGCGTTCAAGTGCCTGGCTCTCATCGCAGACTTCGGTATTCATCGAATCGGCTTGGTGGTAGATATGCGATGTTATAACATTGCTGCCTTCCTGCACCAAATCACGACGACCAAGGAACGATCGATGAGCCGATCCGCCAAGCTGCCGACCGAGGCAGAACTTCTCGCCGCTTCCGCCGATGACTACATGTCGCCGGCGCAACTGGCCTTCTTCCGCCAGCGCCTGCTCGACGAAGAGGCCGCCTTGCGCGGTGCCGCCGAGGAAACCACGCACCACCTGCAGGACAACGCGGCCGAACCCGATCCTAACGATCGGGCCAGCGCCGAGGAAGAGCACACGCTGGAACTGCGCGTGCGCGACCGCGAGCGCAAGTTGCTGAAGAAAATTGCCCAGGCGCTCAAGCGCATCGAAGACGGCAGCTACGGCTGGTGCGAGGATACCGGCGAACCGATCGGCATTGCCCGCCTGCTTGCCCGGCCGACTGCCAGCCTGTGCCTGGAAGCCCAGGAGCGCCATGAATTGAAGCGGCGCCAGTTCGGCGGTTGATCCCATGATGGCCGACGACGCCGACCGGCGCATTCCGGTCGTCATCCTCACCGGCTTTCTCGGCGCCGGCAAGACGACGCTGCTCAACCACCTGCTGCAACAGCCAGAAATGGCTGAAACCGCCGTGCTCATCAACGAGTTCGGCTCGGTCGCCGTCGACCATCACCTGGTCGAGAAAATCGACGACGACGTGATCCTGCTCGACTCCGGCTGCATCTGCTGTACCGTGCGCGGCGACCTGACGCGCAGTCTGAGCGAGTTGTTCATGCGCTGCCTGCGCCGCGAGATCAAGCCGATCCGCCGCGTCGTCATCGAAACCACCGGCCTGGCCGACCCGTCGCCGGTGATCTACACCCTGATGGAAGATTTCTTCCTGACCGAGCGCTACCGCATCGACGGCGTCGTCACCGCGGTCGACGCGACCCACGGCGAGGGCCAGCTGGCGACGCACGGCGAGGCGATCAAGCAGGTGGCAATGGCCGACCGGCTGCTGCTGACCAAGGCCGACCTGGCGACGCCGGAGCAACTGGCATCGCTGGCCGCCCGGCTGACCACGATGAACCCGTCGGCACCGCAGTTGCGCGTCGAGCGCGGCGCCGTCCCGGCGTCGGCGATCCTCGCCTGCGGCCTTTACGACCCGGCTGCCAAATCGCCCGACGTTGCCGGCTGGCTGGCCGAGGAAAAGGTCCGCGATGAGCGCCGCCGGGCCCACGGCCACCATCACCACCACGACGTCGACCGCCACGACGCGCACGTCTACAGCTTCGCCCTGACCTTCGCCGAGCCGCTCGCCTGGCCGAGCTTCGCCGATGCCGTCGGCGTCCTGCTGGAGAGCATGGGCGAGCGCATCCTGCGCATCAAGGGCCTGCTCAACGTCGTCGGCGACCACAAGCCGCGCGTCGTCCAGTGCGTCCAGCACGTCCTCTATCCCTACACCCGGCTCGACGACTGGCCGACGCAAGCGCCGTACGACGACCGCCAGAGCCGGCTCGTCTTCATCGTTCGCGATCTCGACCAGTCGCTGGTCGAGCAGGCCTTCGCGATGTTCTGTGGAGTGCGCGACCAATGCTGATCCGCAAGCTGTTCAAGTTCGAGAACGCCCATATCGTGCGCGGCTGCAGCACGCGCCGCTGCTCGCATTCGATTCACGGCCATTCGTACAAGGTCGAGCTGATCCTCGAAGCGCACGCCTTCGACAATGGCCAGATGCTCTACGACTTCGGCCTGCTCAAAGGCGGCCCGCGCGACCTGATCGACGCCTTCGACCACGCCGTCGCCATCTGGGACGGCGACGATGCCGACTACGTGGCCGCCTGCAAGCGCTTTTCCGAGCGCTGGATCAGCCTGCCGGTGTCGCCCAGCGCCGAGCAGTTCTCACGCCTGTTCTTCCGTCTGGTCGATACGCTGTTGAGTCTGACTGACACCGTCAACGGCGAGCAGGACGTGCGCCTGCACTCGGTCATCGTGCACGAGACCGAGACCGGCTACGCCCAGTGCTTCCGCGAGGACGCCGACAACCCGCGCATGGGCTTGATCGAGCTCGAACGCATCGTCTTTTCCGAGGCCATCACCCAGGCCTGGCGCGACCCGCAGTTGTTCGAAAAGCTCAAGCGCGGCGAGCGCCTGCGCAACCCGTCCGCCGTCTGATTTTGTCTTGAAGGAGAACCCGATGAAAAAGCTGCCCCTGATCCTGGTCGCCCTGCTGCCGGCCCTGGCACTGGCCCACAAGGACCACGCTCACAGTCACGGCGTCGGTCAGCTCGGCATCGTCGTCGAAGGCGACCAGTTGACCCTGCTGCTCGAAGTGCCGCAACACGACCTGGTCGGTTTCGAACGGGCGCCGAGAAACGCCCGCGAGCAACTGACGGTGCAGGCCGCGCTGGAAAAACTGAAGACACCGGCCAAACTGTTCACGCCGACGGCGGCCGCCCAGTGCGTGCCGAGCGAACAGAAGATCGATGCGCCCTTGCTCGAAGGCGCCAAGGGCCATCACGGCCACGGCGATGTCGAAGTTCGCTACGTTTATCGCTGTGCCCAGCCGGCCGCGCTGGCCGACCTCAAGGCCACGGTATCGGCGGAATTCCCGCGCGTGCGTTCGCTCAATGTCAGCTTCGCCGGTCCCAAGGGCCAGAAGGGTGGCAAGCTGGACGCCAAGAACCCGGTATTCGCCTGGTAAACATGACGCCGGCGGCGATCCGCATCGATGATCTGCTGTTTCGCTGGCGTCCCGATGCGGCGCCGGCGGTCTGCCTGCGCGGATTGCAGGTCGACGCCGGCAAAAGCCTGTTCCTGCACGGTCCCAGCGGCGCCGGCAAAAGCACGCTGCTGAATCTGCTCGGCGGTGTGCTGCTGCCCGAACGCGGGCGCATCGAAGTGCTCGGGCAGGTGCTCGGCGACTTGTCGGCGGCGCGCCGCGACGCCTTCCGCGCCGATCACCTCGGTTTCATCTTCCAGCAATTCAATCTCCTGCCCTGGTTGTCGGCGCTGGAGAACGTCCTGCTGCCCTGCCGCTTTTCGCGCCGCCGCGCGCAACGCGCCGGTGACCCGGTGGCCGAGGCGCGCCGCCTGCTCGCCGCGCTCGACCTGGCCGCGTCCGTGCATGGCGCCCCGGCCGCCGAACTGTCGGTCGGCCAGCAACAGCGCGTTGCCGCCGCCCGGGCGCTGATCGGCCGGCCGGAAATCGTCATCGCCGACGAGCCGACCTCGGCCCTCGATGCCGCCCGCCAGGATGCCTTCATCGACCTTTTGCTGGCGGAAGCGAAGGCGGCGGCCAGCACCGTCGTTTTCGTCAGCCACGACCAGCGGCTGGCGGCACATTTCGATGCCAGTTTTGCCCTGACCGGGGAGTTGCCGGCATGAGCGCCTTGCTGCGGCTGGCCCTGGCCAGCGCCTGGAATCGCCGGCTCAGCCTGGGGCTGACCCTGCTCGCCGTGATGCTGGCGGCGACCCTGCTGCTGTCGGTGGAACGTATCCGCGAGGCGGCGCGCGACAGTTTCGCGCAATCGGTCTCGGGCAGCGACCTGATCGTCGGCGCCCGCACCAGCCCAGTCCAGCTGGTGCTGTATTCGGTCTTCCGCCTCGGCGAAGCGACCAACAACCTCGACTGGGCAAGCTACCAGAAAATTGCTGCCGATCCGGCCATTGCCTGGAGCGTGCCGTTGTCGCTCGGCGATTCGCATCGCGGTTATCCGGTGCTCGGCACCACGGCCGATTATTTCATCCATTTCCACTATGGCGACCGTCAGCCTTTACGCCTGGCCGACGGCGTCGTCTTTGCCGGCATCTTCGAGGCGGTGCTCGGCGCCGAAGTCGCCCAGCGTCTCGGTTACCGCGTCGGCGACCGGATCACCCTGAGCCACGGCGACGGCGGCCTGCCCGGCATGGAGCACGACGACAAACCGTTCACCGTGGTCGGCATCCTGGCGCCGACCGGTACGCCGGTCGACCGCACCGTGCATGTCGGCCTGGCTGCCATCGAGGCCATCCACCTCGACTGGATCGGCGGCGCGCCGGTGCCCGGCTTCAACATCGGTGCCGAGGTGGTGCAGAAATTCGACCTGACGCCGAAATCGATCACCGCCTTCCTGGTCGGCCTGCACCAACGTGCCGAAGTCTTCCGCATCCAGCGCCGGATCAACCAGTTCGCCGACGAGCCACTGCTTGCCGTGATGCCCGGCGTTGCCCTCGACCAGTTGTGGCAGACCGTCGGTGTCGTCGAGCGGGCCTTGCAGGCGGTTTCCTGGCTGGTGCTGGCGGTCGGTCTGGCCGGCCTGATGGCGACCATGCTCGCCGGCCTCGACCAGCGGCGCCGCGAAATGGCCATCCTGCGGTCCATCGGCGCCGGACGACGGCACATTCTTGGCTTGTTGCTGCTCGAAAGCGGCCTGGTCAGCCTGCTCGGCTGCCTGCTCGGGCTGGCCGCAGTCAGCCTGTTCGCTGCCGTCGGCGGCGATCTGCTGGCCGCTTTCGGTCTGGCGGCCCTGCCGCTGGCGGTGAGCGTGGGCGAAATGAAACTTCTCGGCGCCGTGCTGGTCTGCGGCCTGGCCGTCGGTGTGCTGCCGGCCTGGCGTGCCTATCGTCTGTCGCTGGCCGACGGACTGATTCCCCGTTCATGAAGGAACAAGAATGCTGAAGCGTTGCCTGCTGTTGTTTGCGCTGCTCGTGCCCATGCTGGCCTCGGCCAGCGATTACCGCGTCGGTGACCGGCTGCCGGCTGGCAAGGGCGCGGCCAAGGGATTCAAGGAAATCATGTGGGACGATCTGATGCCCAAGGGTTGGGACCCGATGGCGGCGTTCAAGGGCATCGATCTCAACAAGCTGCAGGACAACGATCCCAAGGCCATCGACCTGCTCGCCAGCGTCCGCAAGGAATGGGACAAGGCGCCGGTCGAGCCCGCGCTGAATGGCCAGCGCATCCGTATTCCCGGCTTCGTCGTGCCGCTCGAGCGGAAAGGCGACGATGTCATCGAGTTCCTGCTGGTGCCGTATTTCGGTGCCTGCGTGCATGTGCCGCCGCCGCCGTCGAATCAGGTCATCCATGTCGTCCCGGCCAAGCCGGTGAAGGGCATGCGGACCATGGAAACCTTCTGGGTCAGCGGCACCCTCAGCCTGCAGGGCGGCGACAGCGGCATGGGCGTCTACGCCTACCGTATCGCTGCCGAGCGGGTTGAACCCTATCAAGTGAATCAAGGAAAGAAACGATGAGTACCCTGAGCATGATCCTGCTGGCCTGCCTGGCCGGCGGTTTGATCAGCATGGCCGCGGCGGCGACGGTGGTGTTCCGCCTGTCCCGGCAGTCGACGGCGATCCTGGTGGCGTTTTCCGCCGGGGTGATGCTGTCGTCGGCCTTCCTGCACATCCTGCCGGAAGCCTTCAACTCGTTGCCGCCGGTGGACATCCACGCCGGCCACGACCATGGTCCGGACGACCACGCTGCCATCGCCGCCGAGGAGGATGCGCATGCCGGGCACAACCACGGTGGCCCGTTCGCCACCTTGTTCGCGCTGATGCTGGGCACGCTGTTCAGCTTCTTTGCGCTTGAACGCCTGGCGCTGTGGCGCCACTCGCACGGCGATTGCGCGTCGCACGACGGCCACCACGCGACGGTGACGGCGCCGCCATTGATCCTGATCGGCGACGCTTTCCACAATTTCGTCGACGGCGTGCTGATCGCCGCCGCCTTCATTGCCGACCCGATGCTCGGCGTGACCACGACGGTCGCCATCATCGCCCACGAAGTGCCGCAGGAAATGGGCGATTTCGTGCTGCTGCGCAATGCCGGTTGGAGCAACACCAAGGCCTTCATCGCCAATGCCGGCTCCAGCCTGAGTTCGCTGCTCGGCGGTGCGCTCGGTTTCTTTGCCCTGTCGGCGGCCGATTTCGTCCTCCCCTACGTGCTGGTGATCGCCGCCTCCAGCTTCATCTATGTCGCGCTGGCCGACATCTTTCCGCTACTGCACAAGCAGCGCGAGAGTTTCGTCCGCCAGAGCCTGCTGATCGGCGCCGGCGTGGCGGTGGTCCCGGTGGTGGGGTGGTTCACCCACTGAACCGCGGCGCACTGCCGGGCAGAACTTCCTTCAGCTTGCGTTAATCTGCTGCGCGCTACCATCGCTCCCTCGCAAAAAATGGCGGAGCCGTGAGGGTCTGCCGATCATGATCGGGGGAGGTGGAGATGGCGCTGGGATATTTCAAACGTCAGGCGGCCTGGCGCATTGCCGGGATCAGCCTGAGCTTGGCCATCATCACCACGCCGCTGATCTGGTACCTGTCTCGTGAACAGGCCGAGAGCGAGGTTGTTGCCCTGGCGATGGAGGAGTCGCAGCGGATCATGTCGCACATGGCGTTCGACGCAGCGCCTGAATCCTTGTCGAGCAGCGCGGCGCTCTCGGCCCGGAATGCCACCGGCGGCCTGTTCGATATCGCCGAAATCTATGATCGCTCGGGGATGAAACTGGCCGAGGCCATGACCGACAGCGGCGAGCGTATCGAGCGGCTGCTGCCCAAGCATGGGAGGCCGGAGTACCAGCGCGCCTCCTACGAGCGTGTCGGGCTGGGTGACGATCTCTGGGTGCTTCGGGTCTTCGTGCCATTCTCCAGGACGAAGTCCGCCGGCGAACCGGAGATCCTGGCCTATTTCGAGGGCGTGCGCGTGATACCCCAATGGCAGCGCGAAAAAATGCTGCGCGACGCACTGATCCTGGCCTTGATCGTCGGCGGTTCGGCACTGCTTTGCGGTCTGGCCATCTATCCGGTGGTCATTCACCTGGCCCGCGACAATCTGCGCCAGGCACGGGAAATCCTTGAATCACACATCTCGATCACCGAGGCCCTGGGCCGGGCGATTGCCCGGCGGGATTCGGATACCGGTGCGCATAACTACCGGGTGGCATGGCTTGCTGCCCGCGTCGGTGAGCACATGGGGCTGCCAAGAAAGGAAATGCAGGGCCTCATCGTCGGCAGCTTCCTTCACGATGTGGGCAAGATTGGCATTCCCGACGCCATTTTGCTGAAGCCCGGCCGCCTCGACGACGATGAACTGGAGATCATGCGCACCCATGTCCTGCAGGGCGAGGCCATCGTTGCCGACATCGAATGGTTGTCCGATGCAGCCGATGTCGTTTCCGGGCATCACGAGAAATGGGACGGTAGCGGTTACCCGAGGCGGCTTGCCGGCGAGGAGATTCCGCGCAACGCGCGGATCTTTGCGGTGGCGGACGTTTTCGACGCCCTCTCCTCGAAGCGCCCCTACAAGGATGCCCAGGGTTTTGAGGCAGTGATCAATGTCATTGCCCAGGGGGCCGGACGGCACTTCGATCCGGCGATTGTCGAGCGTTTCGTCGAGATTGCCCGGTCCCTGCACAACCGCCTGGCCCAGTGCGACGAGGCGGCCTGCCGGGAGTTGCTGCGCGAGAAGATAAAACAGTACTTCGGGGTGTGACTGTCTCAGCCGGGAATGCACATCAGCAGCAGGTCGCCGCTGTTGCTGGCACACAGCAGCCGATTTTCATCGATGAGCGTCACAAAGGGACGAACCGGCTCGGGGAGCTTGAAGTCTCCTCGGGAATGGCCATTTTCACGTGCGAGCACGTGCAGGACATGGTTCAGGTCAAGCGCGTACACGCTTGATGCATCGCTGGTCAGTTCCGCCATCAATGCCCCCCAGTTGCGTTGACTGTCGCGATAGTCGGTTGTCCGGTGGCGCCAGCGCGTTTTCCCGGTGGCGGTATCAATCGCAAAAATCCATCCGGTCGGGGACCACAGGAATGCCAGGCCAGCGGCCACATGGTGTGAATTGATGAAGTTGCCGGCGCTGAACTCCCAGGTCTGCTGACCGTTTGCCAGGTCAAGGCCGTGCAGTTTTTCCTTGTAGCTGCCGGCAATCAGGCTGCTGCCGTCGACGTGCAGCTGGCGCAGGTATTGCCATTCGTCGATGCGATTCACCTGCCAGCGGACTTGCCCGTCGGTGAGGGAGAGTGCGTAAAGGCGACCGTCACCCGGTCCGACATAAAGCGTGTCTCCGGCGACGACAGGCGCATAGCTGATGCGCGTATCGGCAATCGCATCGAAGTGCCATCGTGGTCGCCCGCTCTCGGCATCCAGGACAAGAAGCCGGTGCCCGTCGCCAAAACAGACGCTTTCCCCGTTCAAACACGGCGCGCCAATCTGGTCACGGGCACGGTAACGCCACAACGCCTGCGTTTCCCCCGGACGCCAGGCGGCGATTTCGGATTGGCCTCCGCAAATGACGATTTCAGCTGCGGTGCGCGGCCGGAATCTTGCACCGCCCGGAAGGTGGTGGCGAATGTTCCAGGTCACGCTTTCCCGGGACAGGTCAAGCAGTCCGAGCCGGGACTCGCCGGCAAACATGACACCATTGCCGATCACGCTTGCCGGAGCCAGGCGGCGATCCTCGCTGGGCCAGCGTCCCAAGATTGGGAGCGCGGGGGCGCGCCGGCTGTCTCCTGTGGCAAACGGAGCGATCGCCCCCAGGCCAAGCGCCAGCAAGCCGTTCAGCAGGGTCCGGCGTTGCCGATCGGTCAATTGCAGCGGGCGCCTTGCTCGATCCAGCGGAGCAGAATCCGCGTATTCGGATGATCGCGATCTTCGGTCGGCGATATTCCCGGGGGCATGCGGTCTTCAACCAGGTGCTGGAACAGGCTGCTTTGATCGGGTTTGCCCGGGATGACCACCTTGGTGGCGTTATTGACGCCCTTGGCCACCGAGTCGGCGCCCAGCATGATGCCGCTGTGGCTGCTCAGGTCCAGTTCATGAAAGCTCGGCGGTTCCTGATTGGACATATGGCAACTGGTACAGGCCGGTGTGTCCGGTGCGAATGCGCCGTCCCTGGCGAACAACGGCAGGACATTGTTCTTGAAATCCTTGTCGTTCGGTGCGCCGCGTTCTATCCATTTGCGTACCGTGGCAAATGACTGTTCGTTGCCACCCACGGAGAAGTGTACGCCGAGCGGCATGCGGTTGTTGCGCATGCGTCTGCCGAGAATGTGTTTGGCGCCTTTTTCTCCGGGCTGGAAGATGGGACGGGCCGGCGATTCCTGCGAGCCGGTCCGTATTCCCTCGCAACTCGAGAGATCGAGTCCGCGGTAGCTGTGTTCGGGGTTTGCGGACGAGTGACAGACGATGCAGGCCGGTCCCTGGCCGAAGGCATTTGGTGTGCGCATCAGCGTGGCGATGTAATCGTAGGGGATGGGAATGTTGCGCCCGAGGATCAAGGTATCGACTGCCGCATGATCCCCTTCGAGTTTGATCTTGCCGTCGCGTAAATCCTGTACCCACTGACTGTTGACCGTTTCGGGCACTTTTTCCGCCCAGGCCTTGTTCAGCGACAGGGCCATGAGTCCGCAGGCCAGCAGCAGCCAGTAAGGTTTGTTGAGTCCTTGCATGAAAATTCCCCCCGTGATGATTTTGTTGTTGCTTAAGGCATTGTGCATCACCTTTGCGGGTTGTGTGCCGATTTCCCTGTCACCCCCGTGGCAGGCTCAGCCTGGCACACAATCCCCCAAGCGGCGATTGCCCAAGCACCAGTTCCCCGTCGTACAAGCCGGCCAGTTCGCTGACGATGGCCAGGCCCAGGCCGGAACCGGCAACCTTCTCGTCGCCGCGCTGGCCCCGTTGCAGCAGGGCGGCCCGTTGATCGTCCGGGATGCCGGGGCCGTCGTCGTCGATAGCCAGGTGCAACTGCTCCGCATCGGCCGAAATGGCGATGCGTATTTCGCTTCTTGCCCACTTGCCGGCGTTGTCCAGCAGGTTGCCGAGCATTTCCTGGAGGTCCTGGGCTTCGCCGCGAAACAGCAATTCGCGTGCCGTCTCGTCAGGGGTGAAGGTAAAGCGGCGTTCGGGGTGGACGCGCTGCATGACGCGGATCAGCCCGTCCATGACCGGCGCCACCTGACAGCGCAGGCCTTTGTCCTGGGCGGCGGCGGCAACCCTGGCCAGCGCCAGGTGACGGTCGATCTGCTGGCGGGCGGCAACGACCTGGTTGCGTACCAGTTCGGCGAACGGGTCGTCGACCTCGGCGGCTGCGTTGGCCATCACGGTCAGCGGGGTTTTGACCGCGTGGGCGAGATTGCCGGCCTGGTGGCGGGCGCGGGCGACGAAATCGGCATTGCGGCTGAGCACGGCATTCAGTTCGTCAACCAGCGGCTGGATTTCGCTCGGGTGGTCTTCGCTCAGTGTCGTCCGTCGGCCATCGCGCAGCAGTGACAATTCGTCGCGCAGGCGCTTGAGCGGGCGCAGACCGGCGACAACCTGGAAGGCCGCCGCGACCATCAGCCCACCGGCGAGCAGGGCCAGGGCGCCGATCAACAGCGTGCGGAAGCGCTCGATGGGTTCGGACAGCAAACGTTCGTCGGCGGCGACGATCAGGCGCCAGCCTTGATCCGGGTTTTCGGCCGGTTGCATGACCTGTTCCAGCATGCGCAGCGCTTCCCCGTCCGGGCCGGTGACGCGATGGGTGTGGCGCTCGCCATCGGCCAGCCGGTCGCCGGGAACCTGCAGCTTTGCATCCCACAGCGAGCGGGAGCGCAGCACGATCGTGTCGCCGTTGTCGGATGCCATGCGCTCGACCTGCCAGTAAAGGCCCGAGTAGGGCCGTTCCAGGCGCGGGTCGCTGAGTGTCCGGGCAAGCACGGGATTGCCGGCGGCATCGGTTTCAAGATGACCGGCCAGTTGGGCCAGGTGCATGCTGAGTTCGTTGTCGAACTGGCGCGACAGCTGCTGTTCGAACATGCTTTGCAACATCCAGCCGGCAACGCCGACAGTGGCCGCCACCCAGACCAGCGTGCCGGCCAGCAGGCGGAACCGCAGCGAGGTGCTGCCAGCCTTCATGAAGGAGGACCCAGGCGGTAACCGAAGCCGCGTACCGTTTCGATCATCCCGTTGGGCAGCTTCTTGCGCAGCCGGCCGACGAAGACTTCGATGGTGTTGGAATCGCGGTCGCTGTCCTGCGGGTAGATGTGCTCGGACAGTTCGCTGCGCGAGACGACTTCGCCGCGGCGCTGCATCAGGTAGGCCAGCACCTTGAATTCGTGGCTGGTCAGCGCCAGACTCTGACCATCGACGCTCGCTGTCGCCCGCCGGATATCCAGACGCAAACTGCCGCACACCAGCTCGTTGCTGGCCTGGCCGGCGCTGCGCCGGATCAGGGCGCGCAGGCGGGCGAGCAGCTCTTCCATGTGGAAGGGTTTGACCAGGTAATCGTCGGCACCGGCGTCGATCCCGGCCACCCGCTCATGCCAGTCGCCGCGCGCAGTCAGGATCATTACCGGCATGGTGCGCCCGCCACCCCGCCAGCGTGTCAGTACCGACAGTCCGTCGAGCAGCGGCAGGCCGAGGTCGAGGATCACCGCGTCGAAATCGTTCTCCATGCCCAGATGCAGCGCATCGCGCCCGTTGACCGCGACCTCGACGATGTAGCCCTCAGCCTTCAGCTTGCGGGCGACCTGGAGATTCAGCGTCGGTTCGTCTTCGACCAGCAGGATGCGCATCAGTCCCGCCTCCCATGCCGGCCGCCTTGCCGCCCCTTGATCTCCAGCACACTGCCGTCGCGCGCGTCGATCAGCAGTTTGTTGATGCCGCCGTCGCGACGCAGCATCTTCACTTCGTAAATCCAGCGCTGGTCCTCGTGTTCCAGTTCGACTTCCAGCACCTCGCCGCGATGTTCGCGTTCGATGCGTGACAGAACCTGGCGCAGCGACAGGATCTCGCCGGCTTCCAGTGCCCGTCGGGCAACCTCGTGATCCTGGCGACTGCCGGCCTGGACCGGCGCAATGCCGATGCAGGCCGATAGCAGGAACAAGCGGAGCTGTCGCAACAACATTACAGGGTTATTGACGGCCACGGCCGGGACCCATGCCCTGGCCGCCGCCGTTCATGCCCGGCCCCATGCCGCCACGCGGGCCGGCATAAGGTCTTTGTTCCGGCGGTGTGGCCGGCAGGGTAACGCCACGTTCCTGCGCGCGTTGCACCATCTGTTCGTGGTGTTTGGCGCGCACGGCGGCGCGCTCCTCGTCGGTGCGGGCGTTGCGCATGGCATTGCGGTGCTCGACACGCTCCTGCTCGGTCATCAACTGGCTGCCAAATATCGGTTCGGCGGCCGGGTCGGCCGCGAATGTGCCACCCGAACCCAGGAGCAGGCCGGCGGTGACGAGACTGATCAGCAATTTGCTTTGGGACAACATGATGGACTCCTTCACGCATTGAATGATGGCACAGGCTTGTTCATTCCCCGATTCCTGTTTTACCCCTGTCAACATGAACGCGGGCTGAATATTGCCGGCGTCTAGTCGTCTTCGTCATGACCGTGATGTCCTCGGTAGCGTGGCGGTTCGTAGGGCGCTTTGGGTTGCTCGCCGAAACCGGCGCGATAGACCTCGGCGCTGGTGAACCGGCAATCCTGGCGCGAGCCGACCGTCTTGAGCAACTCGGTATCGGGTTTGGGCAGCGTCCCGACCTGGCTGGTGATCCGGGTCCTGATCTGTTCACAGCTTTCATCCGGTACCGGGTTGGCAAGGCTGCTCAGTGGCAGGAGCAGGGATAAACAGAGTGCAAGTGGCGTTTTCATGGCGCTTTCCTTCGAGTGGAATGTCGCCATGCTCGGTGAGCCAAGCTGAATATTCGCTGAATCCGCGCTTCAGGTTGCGTTCAGGTATGCGGCGGCATAGTTCGCTCCATCGCTGATCCGGAGGTTGTCCGCCATGAAATTCCGTCTTGCCCTTTCCTGTTTCGCGCTTTCGTTCCATTCTCTGCTGGCCAGTGCCGGTCCGCTCGAAGCGCAACTGGCTACCTACGCCACTGCCGCCAAGGCGGCCAACCCGGCGTTTGCGGGGTTCTCCGCCGCCCGCGGCGAAAAGCTGCATGTCACCAATTTTGCCCTGGGCAAGCCGGATACGCCGGCCTGCACGAGCTGTCACGGCAACGATCCACGCGCTGCGGGCAAGACCCTGACCGGCAAGTTGATCGAGCCGATGGCCCTGTCGGTCTCGCCTGGGCGTTATGCCGATCCGGCCAAGGTCGAGAAGTGGTTCAAGCGCAACTGCAACGAGGTGCTCGGCCGCGAATGCACCCCGCTCGAAAAGGGCGACTGGCTGGCTTTCGTCAGCAGCCGCTGAAACAGAACGGAGGAAACGACCATGAAATTCCCGACCCGACCCCTTGCCCTCGGCCTGCTGGCCCTCGGTTTTTCCGCCCTGATCTTCAGCCGCGCCCAGGCCGGCGGCGGTCATTACTATCCGCCGGTCGCCGATCCGGTAGTCAAGGAAGAATGCGGTAGCTGCCACCTGGCGTTCCCGGCATCGATGCTGCCGGCCTCGTCGTGGAAACGGATGATGGGCGAACTTGACAATCACTTTGGCGACAACGCTTCCGTCGATTCCGAGGTCGCCCGCAAGATCACCGCCTATCTCGTCGCCAACGCCGCCGATACCGGTGGCCAGCGCTACGGCGCCAAGTTGCAGCGTGGTGTCGATCCGGCCTCGGCGCCGCAGCGCATCACGGCCTTGCCCAAGTGGGTGCGCGAACACCGCGAAGTGCCGGATTGGGAATGGCGGCACAAGGACGTGCGCAGCAAGGCCAACTGCACGGCCTGTCATGCCGACGCCGAGCTCGGCTACTACGAAGATTGAACGTTTCAGGGAGATAGCACCATGACTTTTTCGCACCGGATGTTTTCCTTGGCCCTGGTCGCCGCGCTGATGGCCGGCGTGCTGAGCTTTTCTCAAGCCGCTCGTGCCGATTCCGAGCGCAGCGGCAACTGGCTGCCGATTCCCCGTCTGATCGAAAAGCTGGAGGCGGCCGGCTATCGCAATATCGAGAAGATCGAGCGTGAGCACGGACGTTACGAAGTGCGGGCCACCAATCCCCAGGGGGCGCGCAGCAAGCTGCTGCTCGATGCGCGTACCGGCGAATTCGTCGGCGCGCAGCGCGCGTATGAGCGGCAGGATGGCCGCCGCGGAGAAAGCGGCGGCGAGTGCAACAAGCGCCGCTGTCGCGACGACATGCCGGCGACGCCGGCCGGGAGCCGCTGATGGTCAGGGGCGTGCTTGTCTTGCTGACTGCCGCGCTGGCCATGCTCTGGGGTTGGGATGTGCTGCAGGCACCGGCCTCGCCGGCGCATCCCTGGTGGATCGCGCGGCAGGAGGCGATGTACCTGAGCGGCCTGCTGGCGATCGGCCTGATGTCGCTGGCGATGTACCTGGCGACGCGTCCGGTCTGGCTGGAAGCGCCCTTCGGCGGCATGGACCGCGTCTATCGCGCGCATAAATGGGCGGGTATCGTCGGCGGCAGTTTCGCGATCATGCACTGGCTGGTCGAGATGTCCGACGACATCCTCAAATCGACCATCGGCCGTGCCGGCCGGGTGCCCAAGGAAAAGACCACCGGTCTGCTCGACAGCATGCAGGATCTGGCCGAGGACTTCGGCGAATGGGGCTTCTACATCCTGCTGGTGCTGCTGGCGATCACGCTGTGGCAGCGTTTTCCCTATCGCCCCTGGCGTTTCCTGCACCGGGCGATGCCGGTGATCTACCTGCTGCTGGCTTTTCACTCGGTCCTGCTGGCGCCGCGCGATTACTGGACGCAGCCGGTTGGCTGGGTGCTCGCCGGGCTGGTTGCGGCCGGCGTTTATGGCGCGTTGCGGGCCTTGCTCGGCAACATCGGACAGGCCCGTCGGGTACGCGGCGAAATCATTGCCGTGACGCAGCCGGCCCCCGATGTCGTCGGCGTTTCCTGCCGTTTGCCGGCGGCCTGGCACGGACATCGTGCCGGACAGTTCGCGCTGGTCACCTTTGACCCGGACGAGGGCGCGCATCCCTTCACCATCGCCAGCGCCGACAGCGGCGACCGGACCGTCGAGTTCCGCATCAAGGCGCTTGGCGACCATACCCGCCAGCTTCCTACGCTGCTGCGCCCCGGCCAGCCGGTCGACATCGAAGGGCCCTACGGACGCTTCGACCTGTCCCGCATCAATCCCAGGGCACGGCAATTCTGGGTGGCCGGCGGCATCGGCGTGACGCCCTTCCTGGCCTGGCTGGGCGCCTTGCAGAACAGCGCAGCGCCGGTGCCGGCGGCAGACCTGCACTACTGTACCCGCGACCGCGAGCGCGATCCCTTCGTGGCCGAACTGCAGTCGTTGTGCGCCGGCTTGCCCAGCGTTCGCCTGCATGTCCACGGCGGTGCCCAGGGCGACGTGCTGGATGCGCATCGCCTGCTTGCGGATATCGGTCCCGCCGAAGCAGCCGAAGTCTGGTTCTGCGGTCCGGGTGGGCTGGCCGATGCGCTGCGCCGGGGAATTGCCGGGATCGGCAGGCGGCGCCTGAGTTTCCATCAGGAAGCCTTCGTCATGCGCTGATTTCAGCTTCGCTTAAGCGCACCGGGTCATAGTTGGCCCGGGTCGCAACCATGAATCAGGAGTACACAGGAATGTCGACAGAAAAAACCGTTGAGCTCGAGTTCTCGAAAAAATACGATGCGGTGCACGCCCGCCAGTATTTTCACAAACACGGCGATGGTTGGTCACGACGCCTGTCGGATTGGCGCGAGCAACAACTGGCCCGGCATGCCCTGGCCCTGGCCGGTGAGCCCGACCTGGTACTCGACCTGCCCTGCGGCGCCGGTCGTTTCTGGCCGACGCTGGCGGAAAAGGCGGGGCGCCTGATCCTGGCTGCGGACAATTCGGCCCACATGATCGAGGTGGCGCGGCATTCCCAGGCGCCGGCCATTGTTGAACGTGTGCGCACTTTCCAGACCTCGGCCTTCGCTATCGATCTGGAAGGCGAGGCGGTGGATTGCGTTTTCTGCATGCGCCTGCTGCATCACATCGCCGATCCGGTGCATCGACTGGCGATGTTGCGCGAATTCCATCGCGTCAGCCGCGATACCGTGATCGTGTCGTTGTGGGTCGATGGCAATTTCAAGTCCTGGCGTCGCAAACGCCTGGAAAGGCGGCGGGCGGCGCGCGGCGGCAACGAGAACCAGAACCGCTTCGTCGTTTCGCGAGACACGATCGAGGCGGAATTCGCCGAGGCCGGTTTCGCGGTCATCGGTGCCGAGGATTTTCTCCCGGCCTACGCCATGTGGCGGGTCTATACTTTGCGCAAGACATCATGAGCGGCACGGCATCCCGGGGTTTCGAACGCTGGTGGCGTACCGAGGGCGAATGGGTCGAAGAGGCCAACCAGCGACGCGGTGGTGAGAGCGGCGTGCAGCGTTTGCCGGGGGAGCGTCGCTCGCTCTACTGCAAACGCCAGTCCGGGCATGTGCACCGTTCCCTGTGCCATCCGCTCGGGCGACCGACCGTGTTGCGCGAGGCCGAGTCGATTCGCGCCTTCCGGGCGCTCGGTCTCGGCGTGCCCGAACTGGTCTATTGTGGCGCACGCAAGCAGGGCGATACCTGGCAGGCTTTGCTGGTGACCGAGGAGTTGCCCGGCTTTGTCGCTCTCGATCGCTGGTACGCGACGCAGGCGGAAAGTGTATCGCCGGCGGCGCGGGGGCTGCTCCTCGATCGCCTCGGTCAGTCGCTGGCGCTAATGCACGCTGCCGGCTGGCAGCACGGCTGCCTGTACGCCAAGCATGTATTTGTCCGGGTCGAAGAAGGCAGCTATGGGCCGACGGTCGAAGTGGCGCTGATTGATCTTGAGAAATGTCGGCGCCGCTGGCGACGAAAATTTGCCGCCCGCCACGACATGGCGCAGTTCTCGCGTCACCGCGGCGGTATGCCGCCGGCCGACTGGGAACGTTTGCTGGCAGCGCATTCGGCAGCCCTGGCTGCCCTGGGATTGTGCTGAGAAGGCCGGCTGGTTTCAGCCGGCCTTGCCGGCACCCAGGGCGTCCAGCCCGCCAGCGAGGACACGGACGTCGAAGCCACGCTGGCTGAGCAGGAAAGCGGCGGCGCTGCTGCGTCGTCCGCTCTGGCAGAGCAGGATGTGGGTGCGCTGCCGGTCGAGGCTGGTGGCTTTCAGGCGGAGCAGGTAGAGCGGCAGGTTGATGCTGCCTTTCAGGCTGCCGGTCTGGTATTCGCTCTCCAGGCGGACGTCGATCAGTTGTGCCCCGCGCTTGATCAGTTCGGCGCCCTGGGCGAGGTTGATGTGCTTGACCAGCGGGGTCCGCAGCAGTGTGTCGAAATCGGCGGCTGGCAGGCGCATCAGTTCACCGGCCTGGCGCATGGTGACAGTGGCGTTGCGCGGGTCACCGGAAATCAGGGCCTCTTCGCCGAAGCCCTGGCCGGCCTGCAGGTTGGCCAGCGGGACTTCCTTGCCGTCTTCGGTAGTGCGGGTGACTTGCGCGCTGCCGTTGCGGATCAGGTAGTAGTAATCCCCCGGCTCGCCCTGGCGGACAACGACTTGTCCGGCGGCCACCGGCATGGCCTCGAAGCGGCCGAACAGCAGGTGCAGGTTGCCCGGCGGAATCTTGCTGAAGGCCGGGTTGCTGAGCAACTGGAACATCCATTGCGGATCGTCGCCCTCGAATTCGGTGATTTCGTAAGCCGTTGCCTGGTCGCGAGCGAGCAGGTCGTCGAGGTCGTCGTCGGTAAAGATCAGCAACTGACCATGGTCGACCGCCTTGCAGCTATGGGCACGCGGCTTGAGGCGGGAGAACGGGTGACAGGCGGCCTTGTCGTCGGCGCGCAGGCGTTGCGGCGGGCTGCCGTCACCGGCGTCGAGCACGACTTCGCCGGACAGCAGGTAGCAGGTGTAAATGTCCTTGTCGCCTTTGTTGAAGGCAACCTGGCCGGGAACCAGCTGCATGCCTCGCGCCATGTTCAGGGCTTGTGCCTGGGCTTGCCGGGAGAGGTCGGAGATCGGGATGAAGCGCGAAATTTCTGCCGGAGTCATGATGGGCGATCTGTCTTCAGGTGGGGCATTCGTCACAGTGGTGGATTTCCACCGTGACATGAACGATTTCCTCGTGGATGGCCAGTGCCTGGCGCACGGCCAGCGGGGTCAGTGCGGAACTGTGGGTGAGCAGCGAGACGGCACAGGCGTAGGTCCCGTTGCCGACGCGCCAGACATGGAGGTCGGTCAGGTGGGTGCCGGCCGGTAGCGTGGCGATGACTTCGCGGATTTCCTCGACCACCGGGTGGTCCATCTCGCGGTCGAGCAGGACGCGGCCGGTGTCGCGCAGCAGGTTCTTTGCCCACAGCGCGACCAGCACGGCGCCGACCAGCGCGCAGGCCGGGTCGAGCCAGTCCCAGCCGTAGATCCAGCCGCCGGCCAGGGCGGCGATGGCGAGGATGGAGGTCAGCGCATCGGTGATGACGTGGATGTAGGCGGCTTTCAGGTTGAGGTCTTGGTGATGATGACCGTGGTCGTGCCCATGTCCGTGTTCGTGGTGATGGTCGTGACCGCCGGCCCGGTGCAGGATGGCGGCGCAGCCGAGATTGACCAGCAGGCCGAGGATGGCGACCGCCATCGCCTCGCCGTAGCGGATCGGTTGCGGTTCGAGCAGGCGGTGGAAGGCGCCGAGCACCATCAGGCCGGCGACGGCGAGCAGGAACAGGGCGCTGGTGTAGCCGCCGAGCACCTCGATTTTCCAGGTGCCGAAGGTGAAGCGCGGGTCATCGGCGTATTTACGGGCGGCGCTGTAAGCGAAGACCGACAGGCCAATGGCCAGCGCGTGCGAACTCATGTGCCAGCCGTCGGCCAGCACCGCCATCGAGTTGAACCACCAGCCGGCGGCGATCTCGACGATCATGGTCGCCAGCGTGATCCACAGTACCCAGCGGGTGCCGGCTTCGGCGCGGGCATTGCCGGTGCCGTAGTCGTGCGATTGCTCCCAGCGGGAGAGATCGTGATGGGCGTTCATTGCTGACCGTAGGCCTTGAACTTCTCGATGACTTCGTCCATGTCGCCCCGGCCCAGCAGTACTGGCTGGCCGAGCTGGCAGGCGCGCCAGTACTGTTCGCACAGTTCTTCCAGCTCGATGGCCAGGGCCAGCGCCTGGTCGAGGTCGCGGCCGGCGACGAGGAGACCGTGGTTGGCCAGCAGGCAGGCGCAACGGCCCTCCATGGCGCGCAGTGCAGCGTCGGACAAGGCCTGCGAGCCGAAGATGGCGTAGTCGGCGCAGCGTACGGTATCGCCGCCGAAACGGGCGATCATGTAGTGGAAGGGCGGAATCTCCAGGCGCAGACAGGCCAGGCTGACGGCGAACGGCGAATGGGCGTGGAGCACGGCGCCGAACTCGGGTCGGGCGGCGTAGAGGTCGCGGTGGAAGCGCCACTCGGATGAGGGTTTGCGCCGCCCTTGGTGGGAGCCGTCGAGCGCCATGCGCGGGATGTCTTCTGCTTCCAGGCCGGCGTAGGGCATGCCGGTCGGCGTGATCAGGAAGCCGTCGCCGTCACGCACGCTGACATTGCCGGCGGTGCCGCGATTGAGCCCGGCCGGCTGCATGGCCCGGGCGGTGGCGATCAGTTGCCGGCGCAGTTCAGTCACGGCTTTCTTCCGGATAGCGCGCGAGCAGGCCGGCCCGGCTGGCCGGGCAGACGCCGCGCTCGGTGATGATGGCGCTGACCCGCGCCGCCGGGGTGACGTCGAACGCCGGGTTGGCCACAGCTTCCTCGGCCGCCAGCTGGCGCACGGCAGCGGGCTGGGTGTGGTGGTCGAGGCCGTGCACCAGGCGGAATTCGTCGCCGTCGCGTTCCTCGATCGGAATCGCGCTGCCATCCGGACAGGCGAAATCGAGGGTTGATCGCGGTGCGGCGACGTAGAAGGGAATGGCGTTGTCGGCGCAGGCCAGGGCCTTCAAGTAAGTGCCCACTTTGTTGGCAACGTCGCCATTGGCGGCAATGCGGTCGGCGCCTACGATGACGGCGTCGACCTGGCCGCTGCGCATCAGGAGGCCGGCAGCGTTGTCGGCGATCAGCGTGTGCG
Organism: uncultured Azonexus sp.; assembly: GCF_937982035.1. NCBI lineage: Bacteria > Pseudomonadati > Pseudomonadota > Betaproteobacteria > Rhodocyclales > Azonexaceae > Azonexus > uncultured Azonexus sp. The sequence goes on along the minus strand of NZ_CALJNI010000005.1, from coordinate 39,278 downwards.
GCACGCCGTGCTGGGCCAGTTCCCAGGCCGTCAGCAGGCCCTGATTGCGCGGCCGGGTTTCCGACACCCAGACATGTACCGGCAGGCCGGCGTCGTGCGCGGCATAGACCGGCGACAGCGCGGTTCCCCAGTCGACGGTGGCCAGCCAACCGGCATTGCAGTGGGTCATCACGTTGAGCACATGCCCCTGTTCGCGCTGCAACTGGCGGAACAGCGCCAGGCCGTGCTGGCCGATGGCAGCGTTCTGGGCCACGTCCTCTTCGGCGATGGCCTCGGCTTCCTGCCAGGCTGCCGCCAGCCGCTGCACCGGGGCCAGCGGCTGCAGGCAGGCCTGCATGCGGGCCAGCGCCCAGTGCAGGTTGACCGCCGTCGGCCGGGTCGCGCCGAGTTCGGCGATGGCCTGGGCCAATCCCGTGTCGGAGGCGTCCTCGGCGACGGCGATGGCCAGGCCGTAGGCCGCAGTGGCGCCGATCAGCGGCGCACCGCGCACCTGCATGGCGCGGATCGCATGCGCCGCCTCGGTCAGCGTACGCACGCGCACCCAGTGCAGCGCATGCGGCAGCCGGGTCTGGTCGATGATGTCGATGGCGCGCTGCTCGGGATGGGCGCGCAGGGTTCGGGTGGGGATGCCGTCGATGTTCATGGGGTGCCATTGTGGCATAGTGGGCGCTTGCCCAGAACCCGTTCCCAGCATGGATACACCGATTCACATCAATTCCCGCTTCCCCGCGATGGGGACGACCATTTTCACGGTCATGTCGAAACTGGCGGCCGATTGCGGCGCCGTCAATTTGTCGCAGGGCTTTCCCGATTTCCAGGCCGAGCCGGCGCTGTTCGATGCCATGCATCGCTACATGCTGGCCGGGCGCAACCAGTATGCGCCGATGGCCGGCCTGCCGGAGTTGCGTCAGGCCATCGTGGACAAGGTGGCGGCGCTGTACGGCACCCGTTTCGACGTCGACCGCGAGGTGACGGTGACGGCCGGCGCGACGCAGGCGATCTTCACGGCGATTGCCGCTTTCGTCCGTCCCGGCGACGAAGTCATCGTCCTTGAGCCAGTCTACGATTCCTATGTGCCGGCGATCGAGACGGTGGGCGGCAAGGCGGTGTTCTCGCGGCTGCGTTTTCCCGATTACACGCCGGACTGGGACGAAGTGCAGTCGCTGGTGACGTCGCGAACGCGGATGATCATCGTCAATTCGCCACACAACCCGACCGGCAGCCTGCTCACCGCCGCCGATCTCGAACGCCTGGCGGCCATCGTGCGCGGCACCGACATCGTGATCCTGTCCGACGAAGTCTATGAGCACATCGTCTACGACGGGGAGGCGCACGCCAGCCTGTGCGGCCATCCGGAACTGGCGGCGCGCAGCATCGTCGTTTCCAGCTTCGGCAAGACCTATCACATCACCGGCTGGAAGATCGGCTACGTGGTCGGCCCGGAAGCCCTCATGGCCGAGTTCCGCAAGGTGCACCAGTTCAATGTGTTCACCGTTCATGCGCCGTCGCAACTGGCGATTGCCGAGTACATGCAGGATGCTTCACGCCATCTCGGTCTGGCGGCGTTTTACCAGGAGAAACGTGATTTCTTCCGCGCGCTGATGCGCGACACGCCGTTCGAATTGCTGCCCTGTCGCGGTACCTATTTCCAGTTGGCGCGCTACGGACAGATTTCCGACCTGCCGGATACCGATTTTGCGCAGTGGCTGACCCGCGAAGTCGGTGTCGCCGTGATCCCGGTATCGGTATTTCATGCCGACGGCCATGACGAAAAGGTGGTGCGTTTCTGCTTCGCCAAGCGGGAGGAAACGCTGGTCGCGGCGGTCGAGCGCCTGCGTGCGGCATTTGCAAAGTAGTGTGGAGAAATGCAAAGCGCCTTGACGGGCGTTCACCATCGCCCGAATAATCCTCCGGTCACCTCATTTCAGTAAAGGAAACAGCATGGGAATGCTTCAGGAATTCAAGGAGTTCGCCGTCAAGGGCAATGCGATGGACCTGGCGGTTGGCGTCATCATCGGCGCCGCGTTCGGCAAGATCGTCGATTCCATCGTCGGCGACCTGATCATGCCGCTGGTCAGCATGGTCGTCGGCAAGCTGGATTTTTCCAATCTGTTTGTCGTGCTTGGCGACAATCCGGACAATCTGGTTGCGCTGGCCGACCTGAAGAAGGCCGGTATTCCGGTGTTTGCCTATGGTTCCTTCGTGACCATTCTGCTCAATTTCATCATCCTGGCCTTCATCATCTTCATGATCGTCAAGCAGATGAACCGCCTGCGCAAGGAAGAGGCCGCGCCGGCGCCGGCCCCGGCCGAACCGCCGCCGACGCCGGAAGATGTCATGCTGCTGCGTGAAATCCGCGACGCGCTGAAGAAGTAGTCGTTGCCGACGCTGTTGCCGGGCCGCCTGCGGGCGGCCTTTTTGTTGCCGTTCGCGCGAGGGGTGCAAGAAAGCGTAACAAATCGTGAACACGGTGCTCCGGCATCGCTGGCAGGACGTTAATGGCTACTGGACCATCCAACAGAGAGCCTGTCATGAACAAACGTCTGATCCTCGCCGCCATCCTGGCCTCGCTCGCCAGTGCGTGTGCGGTCGTTCCGGTCGAGCCTTATTACGGCGGTACGGTCGTCGTCGAACCGCCACCACTACGCGTCGAGTATCCCGGTTATCCGCCTTATCCCGGTTACGTCTGGATTACCGGTTACTGGTCCTGGGGTGGGCTGCGCCATGTCTGGGTGCCGGGGCGCTGGGTGGCGCCGCGTCCTGGCTATGTCTGGGTCGCGCCGCGTTGGGTCCGCGACGGGCCGCACTGGCGGATGCACGAAGGGCGCTGGGATCAGGACGAGCGACCGCGGACGGCGCCGCCGCCACCGGCACGCATCACCCCGCCGCGCGTCGACGAGCGCGAAGCGAAACGGCATGACGACCGGCGCGATGACCGGCGTGGACGCGATGATCGCCGGCATGATGGGTATCGCCCGGATTACCGCCCCGACTATCGGCCGCAGACCCGCCCGGAAGCGCCGCAACGGTCGCCGGAAATGCATCATGAGCGGCGCCGGCTACCTTCGGGCGCTCCCGAGGCGGGACGCGACGAACGGGTACGTGAGGAACGAGACGAACGGGGCGAGCAACGTGGGTCGGGGCGCCGCCGTGGCGAGGCGACGACCGACCTGTATCGCTGAGCGATCAGCTGCGTTCGCCGAAAACCGCCTGCCAGAGTGCATCGACTGCGAGAATGTGGCGTTCAACCTCTTCCCGCGGCACCGGTGCCTTCGGTGTCGCCGACAGTCGGCGAATGTGTTGCAGGCGACGGTATTCGCGGTAGGCGTTGCCGGCAGCGAGCGCCAGCTCCGGTTCGATCAGGCCGAGTTCGCCAGCGATGCGTAGCAGGGCGATATTGCCGAGGTTGCCGGTCAGTTCCGGGTGGCTGTGGGCATGGCCGAGGACCAGGTACTGGACGATGAACTCGACATCGATGATGCCGCCCGGGTCGTGCTTGAGGCCGAAATGACTGTCGCTCTTCGAGGCATGGGCGTCGTACATCTTGCGCCGCATGGCGATGACTTCCTCTTGCAGTTTTGCGAGATCGCGTGGCTGCTGCAGAATTTCACAACGAATGGCTTCGAAGCGAGCGCCCACTGACTTGTCGCCGGCGCAGAAACGGGCGCGGGTCAGCGCTTGGTGTTCCCAGGTCCAGGCGTTGTTCAGCAGGTAGTCGCGGAAGGCATCGACGGTGACCGCCAGCAGGCCGGCGTCGCCGTTGGGGCGCAGACGCAGGTCGGTCTCGAACAGGATGCCGGCCGAAGTCTGGCTCGATAGCCAGGTATTCATGCGCTGGGCCAGGCGGGTGTAGTTTTCCTGGGCGTCCTGGTCGTCGTCATCGTAGAGATAGACGAGGTCGAGGTCGGAAGCGTAGCCGAGTTCCTTGCCGCCCATCTTGCCGTAGCCGATGACGGCGAATTTCGGCGTTTCGCAATGCCGCTTCTTGATCTTGCGCCAGACCAGCGGCAGGGTCTCCTGGACGATGCTGTCGGCCAGTTCGGTGAGGTGGTCGGACAGCGACTCGATGGTCTGCAGGCCGGCCAGGTCCTGTGCCAGCAGGCGGAAGACCTGGGCGTGGTGCATTTCCCGCAGGATGTCCATCTCGCGCTCGGTATCGTCGAGGTGGTCGGCCAGGCTAGTGCGCAGCTGCTCGCGGAAGCCGTTCCAGTCGGTGGCGCTGTCGTAGAGCCGGGGGTCGAGCAGTTCGTCGAGCAGCAGCGGGTAGCGGTTGAGGTATTCGCTGGCCCAGGTTGACGCGCACATCATGTCGGCGACGCGCTTGAGCGCCAGCGGGTACTGCTGCAGCAGCGCCAGGTAGGCGCCGCGTCGGGCAATGCTTTCGAGGAAGGTGATGCCACGGACCAGCGTCGTATCCGGGTCGCTGGTCTGGCCGGCGGCCTCGATCAGGCGGGGGCCGACCGCGTCGAGGCGCTGCCGGTTGCTGACCGGCAATTGCTGGTAGCGGCTAGCGGCACGCAGATCGGCGAGGCGACCGATGGCGTCCTGAGGGCGGCGGAAACCGAGATTGCCGAAGGCTTCGATGGCGGTGTCGTCGTCAAGCTGGCCGAGCCATAGACCGGTCAGCGGGTGGTCGCCGGCTTCGGGGTCGGAGAAGATGGCCTCGAAATGCTGGCTGACCTTGCTGCGATGACCGTCGAGCACGGCCAGCATCGCCGGCCAGTCGGCAAAGTCCATGCTGGCGGCGATTTTCTGACGCTCGTCGGGGTCGCTGGGCAGCATGTGCGTCTGCGCGTCGTTGACGTATTGCAGGCGATGTTCCAGGCGGCGCAGGAAAACGTAGGCTTCGCGCAGTTCCTGCTCGGTTTCGGCGGGGATCAGTTGGCGGGCCACCAGTTGCTTTAGTACCGACAGGGTTGGCCGGATCTGCAGGCCGGGGTCGCGGCCGCCGCGGATCAACTGGAACACCTGGGCCATGAACTCGATCTCGCGGATGCCGCCGGGACCCAGCTTGACGTGATCGGCCATGTCCTTGCGCGCGACCTCGCGGCGGATCTGCGCGTGCAGGTCGCGCATCGCGTTGATTGCGCCGAAGTCGAGGTATTTGCGGAAGACGAAGGGGCGGGCGATCTTCTGCATCGCCTCGATCCATTCCGGCTGCAGGTTGACGCCGGTGTTCATCGTCCGGCCCTTGATCCAGGCGTAGCGTTCCCACTCGCGGCCCTGGGTGATGAAGTAGTTCTCGAGCGAGTCGAGCGAGCAGACCAGCGGTCCGGAGTCGCCGTTCGGGCGCAGGCGCATGTCGACACGGAAAACCTGGCCGTCGGCGGTGATGTCGCCGAGCGCCTGGATCACGCGCTTGCCGAGGCGGGTGAAAAAGTCGTAATTTTCTATCGTCTTCGGGCCCGCGGTGTCGCCTTCCTCGGGGTAGATGAAGATGTAATCGACGTCGGACGAGACGTTCAGCTCGCGTCCGCCGAGCTTGCCCATGCCGATCACCAGCATGCGTTGCGGCCGGCCCCGGCTGTCCAGCGGTTCGCCGTGGGTGGCGGCAAGCTGGCGGTGATAGTGTTCGAGGGCGAAATTGGTGGTGACGTCGGCGAGCAGGGTCATGCTTTCGACGACTTCGGCCAGGGGGGCCAGACCGCACAGATCGCGCAGCGTGATGTGCGCCATGGCCCGCTGGCGCAGGTGGCGCAGGCCGGTTTTCAGGGCTTCGTCGTCGGCGAACGGGCGGTTCAGCGGTGACCGCAGCATTTCTTCGTCGAGTGGGCGCAACCAGTCGGCGGCGAGTTCGGCAATCAGTGCCGGGCGGGCCAGCAGCAGGTTGTTCAGGTAACGGCTGTGGGCCAGAGCCCTTTCCCAGCGGGGGTCGATCGGAGTGGTGTCCATGTTTGCGTTCGGCTCCCTGCCGAGAGGGTAGAATATTCGTCCTGCTTCCAGGCTTTCGATTGTAGTGATCTATCACCCCTTCTGGCAAAGCGACGCGACGCTTGAGTAATCCGTCCAGCCACCCCATTTCCGAGCTTTCCCCGGATTCGCGCCGGGCACTGTACTACCGGCTGCATGGCTTGCGTGCCCTGCTCGGCCGGCCGTCGGTCGCGCGTGCGCTGCGTCTGGTCGGCTGGCTGATGCTGGCCGGCTGGTTGCTGTTCGTGGCGCTGGTGCTGGCCCTGCGTTTTCTCATCCTGCCGTCAGTTACCGATTACCGGGGCGAGATCGAACGGCTGGCCAGCCAGGCTGTCGGCCAGCCGGTGCGCATCGCGCGGATCGAGGCGCACTGGCGCGGGCTCAATCCCGAACTGGTGCTCGACGGCGTTTCCCTGCTCGACGCAGACGGGGTGCCGGCGCTGACCCTGGAACGTATCGATACCGTCCTGTCCTGGCACAGCCTGTGGCGGTTTGAGCCGGTGCTGGCGCTATTGTCCTTTGATCGACCGGTGTTGCATGTCCGGCGAGGTGTCGATGGGCGCATCAGCATTGCCGGGATGGCTTCGGACGACGGTGGCGATCCGGCTTTTGCCGAGTGGGTGCTGGACCAGTTGCGCATCCGTGTCCATGACGCGACCATCGTCTGGGACGATGCCCTGCGCGGGGCGCCGCCCCTGGTGCTCGAAGATCTCCAGTTCGGCCTGGACAACCGGGGGCGACGGCACCGTTTTGGCTTGTCGGCTTTGCCGCCGGCGGAACTGTCGGCACGTATCGATCTGCGCGGCGAGGTGTACGGGGATGTGCATGAGGCACTCGAGCATTCCTCGGGCAGCCTGTATCTTGAAGTCGATCACGCCGACTTGGCCGGTTGGCAGCCGTGGGTTGATTACCCGGTAGACCTGCCGCGCGGCCGCGGTGGCCTGCGTCTGTGGGGAAAGTTTGCCGAGGGCGGTGGCAAGCTCACCGTCGATCTGGCCCTGGCCGACCTCAGCATCCGTCTCGGCGAGACCCTGCCGGTCCTCGATCTGTCGGCGATGCGTGGGCGTCTGCTGGGTGAATACCGCAGCGATGCCTGGGCGGTGACGGCGCAGCACCTTGAATTGCAGACCACCGACGGGATAAACGTTGCGCCGACGGATTTCCATGTGGATTGGCGCAATCTGTCGGCTGGTATCAACGGCAACCTGCGCGCCAACCGGCTCGATCTTGCCGTACTGGCCAAGCTCGCCGGCTATCTGCCGCTCGATGCGCGCAGCCGGGAACTGCTGCAGGCTTATGCGCCGCAAGGCCGGATCAGCGACCTGCGGGCCAGTTGGGGCTTGCAGGGCGACAAACTCACGCGTTATGCCCTGGCCGCGGGCTTCTCCGGCCTGGGCGTGCAGGCTCAGGACTATTTCCCCGGAGCCCTCGGCCTGGCCGGCAGCATCGACCTGAGCGAGAAGGGCGGGCGGGTGCAGATCGATGTGGCGCAATCCTCGCTGTCCTTGCCGGCGGTCTTTCCCGAGCCGGATATCGCCTTCGACACGCTCAAGGCGCGGGTCGGCTGGAAGAACACGCCGGCGGCATTGGAGGTCGCCATCGAGGAGGTGCTGTTCTCCGGTCCGGACGCCACCGGCAAGGCCCAGGGCAAATATCGTTTCAATGGCGACGGACCCGGCGAGATCGATCTCGAAGCCAGTATCGAGCGGGCCAACGGCAGCGCGGTGTGGCGCTACATGCCGCATGCGGTGAACGCCGATGCCCGCGAATGGTTGCGGCGCGGCATCACTGCCGGCACCGCTCACGACGCCCGGCTGGTGCTCAAGGGCAATCTGCACGATTTTCCATTCCGCGACCCGACCACCGGCAAGTTCCTGGTGACTGCCAAGGCGCGTGATGCGCGGATCGACTACGCCGATGGCTGGCCGGTCATCGAAGGCGTCAGCGGCGACATGAGCTTCGATTTCGGCATGCGCGTCCATGCGACCGCCGGCCGCATTCTCGGCGCCGAACTGCCGGATGTGACGGTGACCATTCCCGACTTCGATGTTGACGACGAGATGTTGCTGGTCCGCGGAGCGGCGACCGGGCCGACCAACGAATTCCTCGATTTCATCGAGCGCAGCCCGGTGGCCGACAGCATCGATCGCTTCACCGAGGGCATGCGCGCCGTCGGTAACGGCCGCCTCGACCTCGAACTCGATATTCCCTTGCGGCGCCCGCTGGAGACGCGGATGCGCGGGGCCTACCATTTCCACGACAATCAGGTGCATCTGGTCGAGGGCCTGCCGATGATCGCGCAGGTCAATGGGCGGCTCGACCTGACCGACAGTTCGATCTCGGCCACGGAAATCACCGGGCGCGGTTTCGGCGGGCCGTTGCGGGTCAAGGTCGGCAGCGAGGGTGGCAAGGTTTCGGTCAGCGCCGCCGGCACCGCCGGGATCGTCGAGGTGGCAAGGCATTTCGGCTGGCCGTTGCTTGATCAGTTGAGCGGAAGTACGCCATGGAAGGCCGATCTCGTCATTCACCGACGTAACGCCTACGTGCTGGTGACCTCGGATCTGCTCGGCATCAGTTCGCCCTTGCCCGACTTGCTCAACAAGCCGGCGACAACCCGCCTGCCATTGCGCATCGAGCGGACGTCGCCAAGCCCGGACAGCGAGCAATACCGGGTCAGCCTCGGTGATGTGGCCCGTGGCGTGATTCAGCGCCAGGGGGGCAAATGGACCCGGGGGGCGTTCGCCGTCGGCACGGCCGAAGCGATACTGCCGGCCAGCGGTCTGGATGTTCGCGTGGCGATGGCGAAAATCGATGGCGATGCCTGGCGCGGATTTCTGCCGCAGGATGATTCTGCTACCGCGGGCGAGGCCGCTGAAAGTGCCTTGCCCTTGTCCTCGGTCAGCCTGCGTACGCCAATGTTGCGACTGTTCGGTGCCGACTATCACGAGGTCGAACTGGGCCTGGTGCCGCAGGCGCAATCCTGGAAAATCGACCTGAGAACGCGTGAGTCGGCCGGTAGCCTGATTTGGCGCAGCGCCGGCGATGGCTGGGTGGAGGGGCGGTTGCAGCGCTTGCACTTGCCCCGGTCGGCGGGCGGTGGTGCTTCCTCGTCATCGGTCATCGACAGCCTGCCCGGCATGAATCTGCAGGTCGACGACCTGCGTCTGGGCAACAAGGTGCTCGGTCAGCTCGAGTTGCGCGCGCGCAATCTGCGCGGTGCCTGGTTGCTCGAAAAACTGCGACTGAGCAACGCTGACGGAGAACTGGCCGGCAGTGGCCGGTGGACGCGCGGTCAGAGGCAGCGCACCGACCTTGATTTCGAACTGACCGCCAACGATATCGGCAAGCTGCTGACCCGGCTTGGCTACGAGGATGCGGTACGCCAGGGCAAGGCCCGGCTGGCCGGTAGCCTGCGCTGGAACGGGCCGTTGACCGACCTGGATTATCCGTCGCTGAGCGGCGAGCTCGATGTGAAAGCGGAAAAGGGCCAGTTCAACAAGCTCGAACCCGGCGTCGGCCGCCTGCTCGGGCTGATTTCGCTGCAATCGCTGCCGCGCCGCCTGACGCTGGATTTCCGCGATCTGTTCAGCGAAGGGCTGGCTTTCGACAGCATCGAAGGCAAGCTGGCAGTCGAAGCCGGCATGATGCGCACGCTCAGCCCCCTGATAATCAACGGGCCGGCAGCACAGGTGGTGATCGAGGGCAGTACCGACCTGAAGCAGGAAACCCAGGATCTGCGTGTCGGGGTCAGGCCGGAAGTCAGCACCCTGGCCGTCGGTGCGGCGGCACTGGTCAATCCGGTGGCCGGCGCGGCGGCGCTGGTCGCCAATACCGTGCTCAAGAACCCGCTCAACCGGGCGTTCGGCTACCGTTATCATGTCACCGGTAGCTGGAGCGACCCGCAGGTGGAAAAACTCGGCCTGGGCGAGGAAAAGGCGCCGGCCAACCAACAGGAACAGAAGCCATGAACAAGCAGAATTGCCGTATCGCCGCCTTGCAGATGGTCTCCGGGCCACGCGTCGCCGACAATCTGGCGGCGGCCGGACGTCTGGTCGAGGACGCCGTCGCCCAGGGCGCGCAGCTGGTCGTCCTGCCTGAATATTTTCCGGTCATCGGTGCCGTCGACGCGGACCGGGTGCGTGCCCGCGAGGCCTTTGGCAACGGCCCGGTTCAGGACTGGCTAGCGGCCACGGCGGCACGCCACGACGTCTGGCTGGTTGCCGGCTCGATTCCGCTGGCCACCGCCATGCCGCACCAGATGCGCAACAGCTGCCTGGTCTTCAACGACGGTGGTGATTGCGTTGCACGCTACGACAAGATCCACCTGTTCGGTTTCCGGAAGGGCGACGAGTCCTACAACGAGGCCGCCTTCATCGAGGCCGGCGACGCACCAGTCGCAGTCGACACGCCGTTTGGCCGGATTGCGCTGTCGATTTGCTACGACCTGCGTTTTCCCGAACTCTACCGCTCGCTGGCGCCGGTCGATCTGATCCTGGTACCGGCGGCCTTCACCGAAACGACCGGGCGCGCGCACTGGGAAATCCTGTTGCGCGCCCGCGCCATCGAGAACCAGTGTTACCTGCTGGCCGTCGGCCAGGGCGGGCGCCACGAAAGCGGCCGTGAAACCCACGGCAACAGCATGATCGTCGATCCCTGGGGCGAAATCCTCGACCGTAAATGGAAAGGGCCGGGCGTCGTCATCGCCGACCTCGATCACCAACGCATTGCCGAAGTCCGCGAGAGCCTGCCGGCGCTCGCCCACCGCAAACTATAAGGACGTTCCATGAGCCAACCCAACGCGCTGGCGCAAGCCGAATCCCTGCTGCTGACGCCTTTTTCCCTGAGCGAAACCGACCTGTCGCGGACCTTCGGGCAGATCATGGCGCATCAGGTCGATTACGCCGACCTCTACTTCCAGTATTCGCGCTCCGAGGCCTGGAGTCTCGATGAGGGCATCGTCAAATCGGGCAGCTTCAACATCGATCAGGGCGTCGGTGTGCGCGCCTTGTCCGGTGAAAAGACGGCCTTTGCCTACTCCGACGACATCAGCGCCGCCGCGCTCGGCGACGCAGCCAGCGCCGTCCGTGCCATTGCCGCCGCTGGCCAGTCCGGCGCGTTGCCGGCACTGCGCGCATCGGCCGCCGCCCGCGCGCTCTACCTGCCGAACGATCCGCTGGCGTCGCTGCCGGCCGACGCCAAGGTCAAGCTGCTTGAGCGACTGGAAGGCTTTGCCCGGGCACTCGATCCCCGCGTCCAGCAAGTCAACGCTTCGCTCGCCGGCGAGTACGAGGTGATCCTGGTTGCCGGTTCCGATGGCCGGCTGGCCGCCGACATCCGGCCGCTGGTGCGTTGTTCGATCTCGGTCATCGTCGAGGAAAACGGCCGGCGCGAGCAGGGCGCCTCCGGCGGCGGCGGGCGTTTCGACTTCGGCTATTTTGACGACGAAGTGCTGCAGCGTTACGCCGGCGAGGCCGTGCACCAGGCGGTCACCAACCTCAAGGCGGAAGCCGCACCGGCCGGTCAGATGACCGTCGTTCTCGGTGCCGGCTGGCCCGGCATCCTGCTGCACGAAGCCGTCGGCCACGGGCTGGAGGGCGACTTCAACCGCAAGGGCAGTTCGGCCTTTTCCGGGCGCATCGGCGAACGCGTTGCCGCCAGGGGCGTCACCGTCATCGACGACGGCACCATCGCCGACCGGCGTGGTTCGCTGAACATCGACGACGAGGGCAACCCGACCCAGCGCAATGTGCTGATCGAGGACGGCATCCTCAAGGGCTACATGCAGGACAGCCTGAACGCCCGCCTGATGGGCGTTGCCCCGACCGGTAATGGCCGCCGCGAATCTTTCGCCCACCTGCCGCTGCCGCGCATGACCAACACCATGATGCTGGCCGGCGAGCACGATCCGCAGGAAATCATTGCCTCGGTCAAGAAGGGCATCTACGCCGCCAACTTCGGCGGCGGTCAGGTCGACATCACCAGCGGCAAGTTCGTCTTCTCGATGAGCGAGGCCTATCTGATCGAGGACGGCAAGGTGACCCGGCCGATCAAGGGGGCGACGCTGATCGGCAACGGGCCGGACGCGCTGACCCGGGTGTCGATGATCGGCAACGACCTCAAACTTGATCCCGGTGTCGGCACCTGCGGCAAGGAAGGGCAGAGTGTGCCGGTTGGCGTTGGTCAGCCAACGCTGCGAATCGATGGACTGACGGTGGGTGGAACGGCATAATTCCGCATTGTCATTTTTTCGGAGCCAAGTCATGCGCGTGATCCTGTTACTGGCCACTCTGCTGGCGAGCGGTCCATTGTTCGCCCAGTCGGCGGCTCACGAGCGCATGAAGGCCCTGCAGGCCGATCCGGCTTCACTTCAGGCGGCAATCGCCGCCGGCAAGAAGGCGAGCTTTTTCTGTGCCAATTGCCATGGTGAAAACGGCGTTGCCAAGACAAGCGATGTGCCGAATCTGGCCGGCCAGCACCCCGCCTACCTGCTCGAACAGATTCGCAAGTTCGGTGCCGGCGAACGCAAGAATGCCTTCATGGAAGGTCTGATCAAGGTGCTTAGCAACGAAGAGCGTGCCCAGATCGCCCTTTACTACGCCAGTGTTTCGGTTCTGCCCTCAAAGGCGGATGTCAGCCAGATTGCTCACGGCAAGGTTCTGTTCGACAAGCTGTGCGCCCGCTGTCATGGTGCGGATGCTCGCGGCAATGAGCTCTATCCGAGGCTGGCCGGCCAGCAGCAGCCCTATCTGAAAACGGCGATCACCCATTACCGTGACGGTACCGGCGTGCGCAACAATCAGCTGATGAAAATCGCCACCGCGCCGCTGAAGAACGAAGACATCGTTTCCCTTTCGCATTACCTGACGCAGTTGCCGTGACGCCGCAGCGTCCAGCCTTCCGGTAGAATGCCCGATCTTCGGCAATTTCTACTGGATGGTTCAGGACATGGCAGCGAACAGCACGGCAACGGGTAAACCGGTCACCGACGACGTACGGATCAGGGAAATCAAGGAGCTGGTACCACCGGCCCACGTTTTCCGTGAGTATCCGGCCTCCGGGCGTGCCGCGCAGACCACCTATGCTGCCCGCCAAGCCATCCACCGCGTCCTGCACGGCGCCGATGACCGCCTGCTGGTGGTCATCGGCCCCTGTTCGATCCATGACTACGACGCAGCGATGGAGTACGCCAAGCGTCTCGCCCGCGAGGCCGACAAGTACGCCGACGACCTGATCGTCGTCATGCGCGTCTATTTCGAGAAGCCGCGTACCACGGTCGGCTGGAAGGGGCTGATCAACGACCCGCGCCTCGACAACACCTTCCGCATCAACGAAGGAATCCGCCTGGCTCGGCGCATCCTGCTCGAGATCAACGAGCTCGGCCTGCCCTGCGCGACCGAGTTCCTCGACACGATCACGCCGCAATACACCGCCGACCTGATCGCCTGGGGCGCCATCGGTGCCCGCACCACCGAATCGCAGGTGCATCGCGAGCTGGCCTCAGGTCTCTCGTGTCCGGTCGGCTTCAAGAACGGCACCGACGGCAACATGCGGATCGCGGTCGACGCCATCCGTTCGGCCAATTCGCCGCACCATTTCCTGTCGGTGACCAAGTCCGGCCATACCGCCATCGTGTCCACGATGGGCAACGAGGACTGCCACGTCATCCTGCGCGGCGGCAAGGAACCCAACTACGATGCCGCCAGCGTCGACGCAGCCTGCCAGGAAATCGCCAAGGCCGGTCTGGCGGCGCGGTTGATGGTCGATTTCTCGCACGGCAACAGCCGCAAGCAGTACAAGCTGCAGATGGAAGTCTGCGACAGCGTCGCCGCCCAGCTGGCCGCTGGCGAGGAGCGGATCATGGGCGTCATGGTCGAGTCGCATCTGGTCGAGGGGCGCCAGGACCTGTCGCCGGAAAAGCCGCTGACCTACGGGCAGAGCATCACCGACGCCTGCATCCACTGGGACGACAGCCTGCTCGTGCTCGAGCGCCTGGCCGCCGGCGTCCGCGCCCGGCGTCTGGTCGAGGCCAGCCAATAAGCTACAGTTCGAGGAAATCGCCGATTTCGCCGGCCCGGGCCAGCGTGTCGGCGTATCCGAGGTCGATCAGCTTGCGGGTGAAGGGCTTTTCGAACAGCAGGTAGCTGGTCAGGGCGCCACCGCGCCGGTTCATCGCGCCGATCCCGCCGAGCAGGAGCTTGATCGGCCAGGGCAGCGTATGGGCGTGTTCGGCGGCGATCCGGTCGATGCGCTCGGAGGGGGAAATCACCAGTGTGTCGATCGGCCGCAGCTTGATTCCCGACGCCTGCCGCAAATCTTCCGGTATGGCTGACAAGGTGCGGTTGATCCGCTCGACGCGCTCGATGTCTACGGCCAGTCCGTCGAGGAAGATGCTCGACAGCGCATGGCCGGCGATCTGGGCGAGCGAGGGGTAATCGTCGTTGTGCAGCCGCTCCCGGTGCTCGTCGCGACGCGGTGCGCCGACGATCAGCAGGCGCTCGGCGCCGAGGTGAATCGCCGGCGACAAGGGGGCGATCTGGCGCATCGAACCATCGCCGAAGAATTCGCGGTTGATGCGGATGGCCGGAAAAATGAAGGGAATGGCGCTGGAAGCGAGCAGGTGTGAAACGCTCAATTCGGTCTTGACGCCGATGCGTTGCGAGCGATGCCAGGGGGAGGTGTCGCCGGCAGCCTGGAAGAAGTTGATGTGCTGCCCAGAGTCGTAGCCGGACGCGGAAATGCTGATGGCGTGCAGGGCGCCGCGACGGATTGCCCGGTCGATGCCGGTCAGGTCCATGTTCCGCTGGAGCAGCGAGTGCAGGGGGGCGTTGTCGAGCAGCGAACGCGGCGGCCGGCCGAGCAGCCAGCCGAAGGCCAGTGCCGACAGCCAGCGTGCGCCGGCGGCGCCGACGCCGATCGGGTCGGTCCGGTAGATGTCGCCAGCCTTCATGTTGCGCCAGAAACTGGCCAGGGTGGTGACCGCCCGACCGAAGTTGTCGGCCTGGCAGGCCAGGCCGACCGCATTGATGGCGCCGGCCGAGGTGCCGCAGATGATCGGGAAGGGATTGCGCCGCCGCTGCTTGCCGGCCAGTTTGCTGATCGCCAGCAGAACGCCGACCTGATAGGCGGCACGGGCGCCGCCCCCGGTCAGGACCAGCGCCGTCGGTTTGCTGCCGGGGAGCCCGGCCGGTGCGGGTTCGGTCATGCGAGTGCGCGACTGCGGGAGATGGGCATGGGCAAGGGGTTCGCCGTTGGACCGCCCGATTATACAATGCAGGCATGCTTACCACCGTTGATCACAGCCGCGACAGCGCCGGCCTCCGCTACGTTTATCCGGTCGTTTCCCGGCGTGCCGGTGGGGTCTCGGTGGGCGTCAATCTCAATCCTAACAATGCCTGCAACTGGGCCTGTGTCTATTGCCAGGTCGAGGGCTTGAGCCGCGGCGGGCCGCCGCCAATCGACCTGGATCTGCTGGCGGACGAGTTGTCGGGCTTCCTGCAGGCGGCGGTTGGCGGTGATTACCTGTCCCGTCACGCGCCGCCCGAAGCGCGTCGCCTAGTCGATGTCGCCTTTTCCGGCAATGGCGAGCCAACCTCGGCGGCTGAGTTTGCCGCCGCCGTCGACGTGGTCGGGGACATCGTCGAGCGTCTGGTGCCGGGCTTGCCGGTGCGCCTGATCACCAACGGCAGTCTGGTTCATCGCCCGGGCGTGCAGGATGGGCTGCGCCGCCTGTCCGAACTGGCCGGCGAGGTTTGGTTCAAGCTTGACCGGGCGCTGGCGGACGAGATTGCCCGGGTCAATGAAATTCCCGGTTCGCCGGAAAAGGCAGCGCGCAATCTTGAAATCTGTGCCGGTCTGGTGCGCACCTGGGTGCAGACCTGCTGGTTCGCCTTCGACGGTCAGGCGCCCGCGAAAGATTCGGCCGATGCCTATTGCCGCTTGTTGCAACCGCTGGCCGGCAAACTCGCCGGCGTCCATCTGTACGGGCTGGCGCGGCCGTCGATGCAGCCGGCGGCACCGCGGCTGAGCGCCCTGCCGGCGGCCGTCATGCAGCAATTCGCCGCGCAGATCGAAAAGGAAACGGGCCTCAAGGTGATCGTCTCACCCTGAGGCCCGTTGCGGCTGCCGTGCCCCGTTGCCGGGGCATCAATCAGGCGGCCTTCTTGGCGTGGTTGCGCGCCGACTTCTTCAGCGACTTGTACAGTTCCGGTTCCTGGGCCTTGAGGTACTCGACCACTTCCCAGTCATCGCGCTTGATGGTGCGGATGTCGATCTGCTCGACGTGAACCAGGCGCAGCAGTTCGCGAACCGGCTTCGGCATGTTGCGGCCGCTCTCGTAGCGGGAGCCGCCGCTCTGGGTGACGCCCAGTGCCGACCAGAATTGTTGCTGGTTCAGACCCAGCTTGCGGCGAATCTCGCGGGCGTCGATTTTTTCGATGGTTTTGACGGAAGTCATGGAAATCTCTCCTATGCAATAAAAGTATTCGTATCTGACCGTCTTAAACAGGTATTACTTAGGTCATATGACGAATTTTATATAGGCCTATGACGTTCGGCAAGTGGCAAAGCCATAAATTTTGTTAAAGACGCCGATAGTTTGCTTCTTTTATCCGTCATCACCGATACGCACCGTCGGCAGCGCTGGCGCAAGTCCTTTGCGAAACGCGCGCCTTAATCTAAGATCGACGCAAAGCGCACTGCGCAATCAAGGAGAGAACAATGCAGGTCAAGGAAATCCTCCGCGTAAAGGGCGGCGCACTGTATACCGCGACACCGGGGCAGTCGCTGGCTTCGGCCATCGCAACGATGGCCGATCTGGATGTCGGTTCCCTGGTGGTCATGGATGAAGGACGCATGGTCGGTATCGTGACCTTCCGCGAGGTGCTCAAGGCCTTGAAGGCGGCCGGCGGTCAGGGCACCGATTTACCGCTGGGCGAGGTCATGGTGGCCAATCCGGTGACCGCCTACCCCGACATGGAAGCCAACGACCTGCGCCGGCTGATGATCGAAAAGCACTCGCGTTACCTGCCGGTTGTCGATAACGGGCAGTTGCTCGGCGTCATCTCCTTCCTCGACGTGGCCAAGGCCGTGCTTGAGGAGCAGAGTCTGGAGAACGCGCTGCTCAAGAACTACATCAAGAACTGGCCGGAAGAAACGGCGGCCTGAGTCCTGCTGGCGGGTGGCAAGGGGGCGGCGTGGTACACTCCGCCCTCCTCAAATATGGTGTGATTTCATGTCCGGCAATACCTTCGGCACCCTGTTTACGGTGACTTCCTTTGGCGAGTCGCATGGTCCGGCGATCGGTTGTGTCGTCGATGGCTGCCCACCGGGGCTGGCGCTCAGCGAAGCCGACATCCAGGCCGAACTCGACCGGCGCAAGCCGGGCACCTCGCGGCATGTGACCCAGCGCCGCGAGCCGGATACCGTCGAAATTCTGTCCGGGGTGTTCGAGGGCAAGACCACCGGCACGCCGATTGCCCTGCTGATCCGCAACCAGGACCAGCGCAGCAAGGATTACGGCAACATCGCGACGACCTTCCGTCCCGGTCATGCCGATTACACCTATACCCAGAAATACGGCTTTCGCGACTATCGCGGCGGCGGTCGTTCGTCGGCGCGCGAAACGGCGGTCCGCGTCGCTGCCGGAGCGATTGCCCGCAAGTGGCTGAAGGAACGCTACGGCGTCAGCATCCGCGGCTGGATGAGCGCGCTCGGGCCGATCGAGATTCCTTTCGTCAGCGCCGACGACATTGACGGCAACGCCTTCTTTGCGCCCAACGCCGCGCTCGTGCCGACGCTGGAAAGCTACATGGACGACCTGCGCAAGTCGCTCGATTCGGTCGGCGCGAAGATAACCGTCACCGCCGACGGCGTGCCGCCGGGCTGGGGCGAGCCGGTGTTCGACCGGCTCGACGCCGAGATCGCCTACGCGATGATGGGCATCAACGCGGTCAAGGGGGTCGAGGTCGGCGACGGTTTCGCCTCGGTCGCCCAGAAGGGCAGCGAGCACGGCGACGAGATGACGCCGCAGGGTTTTGCCAGCAATCACGCCGGCGGCATTCTCGGCGGCATTTCGACCGGTCAGCGGATTGTCGTCAACATGGCGATCAAGCCGACCTCGTCGATTGCCCAGCCGCGCCGTTCGGTCGATGTCGACGGTAATGCGGTCGATGTGGCGACGCAGGGGCGCCACGATCCCTGTGTCGGCATTCGGGCGACGCCGATTGCCGAGGCGATGCTGGCGCTGGTGCTGATCGATCATGCCTTGCGCCACCGGGCGCAGTGCGGCGACGTCGTGTGCACGACGCCGCGCCTGCCGGGCTGAGCTTTTCCACGGGCTGGCCATGGCGGCCGGCCGTGTCTATTGAAGGGGAGCATCATGCAGGTTGACCATCACGATCTTCTCAGCGAATTCCCGGAGTTCGCCGATGCCATCACCGCCCTCAAGGCGGGCAACGCCCTGTTCTCGCGCCAGCTCGCCAGCTATAACCGGCTGACCGGCAAGGTCGAGGATCTGGAAGCGCACGACATGCCGGTTGCCGATTTCACGCTGGAAGACATGAAGAAACAGCGGGTCAAGCTCAAGGACGAGCTCTATCACATGCTGCTGGCCTTCCGTGCCGGCCAGCAGTCGGTTGGCTGAACTGCGCGCCGCCCGGCGGCGCCGACGCTAGGAGCGCGGTATGCAAGCCCTGCCGCACTGGCGCCTGTCGGGCTATTACTTCTTCTATTTCGCCTTCATCGGCGCTTTTTCGCCGTATTTCGGACTGTATCTCCAGTCGCTGAGTTTCTCGGCCTGGGACATCGGCCTGCTGATGTCGCAGATGCAGTTGATGCGTCTGTTCGGTCCCAATCTGTGGGGCTGGCTGGTCGATCACTTCGGTCATCGTCTGGCGGTCATCCGCCTGGCCGGTGCGGTTGGCCTGGCGGGCTTCCTCGCTTTCTTCTGGCTCGACCGCCTGCCCGGCATGCTGGTGGCGATGGCGGTGCTGGCCTTGTTCTGGAGTGCGGCGCTGCCATTGGTGGAGACGCTGACCTTCGATCACCTGCGCGAGGAGCGCGGACGCTACGGCAACATCCGTCTGTGGGGGTCGGTCGGTTTCATCATCGCGGTGATGGGGACCGGCGCCTTGCTCGACTGGGTGGCGCCGGTCGGTGTGCTCTGGGTGTGCGCTTTCATCCTGCTCGGCATCCTGCTCTTTGCGTTGGTTCTGCCGGAAGCGCCGATTCATACGGCGACCGGCGAGGAAACGCCGATCCGCGACATCCTGCGTCAGCCCCGGGTGCTGGCGCTGATGGGCGCGTGTTTCGCTATGTCGGCGGCGCATGGCGGGTTCTACGTGTTCTATTCGATCCACCTCAGCGGTCACGGTTATGCCAAGACGGCGGTCGGCCTGCTGTGGTCGCTCGGAGTGCTCGCCGAAATCGGCGTCTTTCTGTTGATGGCACGGATCGCCCGCCGCTACAGCCTGCGCGACATCCTGCTGCTGAGTTTTGCGGCGGCCGTGTTGCGTTTCCTGCTGATGGGCTGGGCGGTCGAGTCGGTGGCGGCGATGATTTTCGTCCAGTTGCTGCACGGCCTGACTTTCGGCGCTTACCATGCCGCCGCGATTGCCGCCGTGAATCAGTGGTTTCCGGGTAAGGCGCAGGGGCGCGGGCAGGCGCTCTATTCCAGTTTGTCCTTCGGCGCCGGCGGTCTGGTTGGGGCCTTGGTCAGCGGCTGGACCTGGGATGACTGGGGGGCAGGCTGGACTTTCTCGCTTGGATCGGTGTTTGCGTTGGCCGGTCTGCTGCTGGTCTGGCGCTGGGTGACAGGCGACACTGCGTTCCAGGCGGCAAAAACGCCCGATCCTGTGCAATAATTCAAGGCTTTACCGCACACTTCCAGGTCCCATGTCGAAGACACTTTACGACAAGCTGTGGGAGAACCATGTCGTCCATCAGGAAGCGGACGGCACGGCACTCCTCTATATCGATCGTCACCTCGTCCATGAAGTGACCAGCCCGCAGGCTTTCGAAGGCCTGAAACTGGCTGGCCGCAAGCCGTGGCGGGTTTCGTCCATCGTCTCGACGCCCGATCACAACACGCCGACCGATCACTGGGACGAGGGGATCAAGGACCCGATCTCCCGCCTGCAGGTCGAAACGCTGGACGCCAACATCCGCGAGGTCGGTGCGCTCGCCTACTTCCCCTTCAAGGACCCGCGGATGGGCATCCTGCACGTCGTCGGTCCGGAAAACGGCGCCACGCTGCCGGGCATGACCGTCGTCTGCGGCGATTCGCATACCTCGACGCACGGGGCCTTCGCCTGTCTGGCGCACGGTATCGGTACTTCCGAGGTCGAACACGTGCTGGCGACGCAATGCCTGGTGCAGAAGAAGTCGAAGACCATGCTGATCGCCGTCGAGGGCAAGCTCGGCAAGGGCGTTACCGCCAAGGATGTTGCGCTGGCCATCATCGGCACCATCGGTACGGCCGGCGGCACCGGTTACGCTGTCGAATTCGGCGGCAGCGCCATCCGCGGGCTGTCGATGGAAGGCCGCATGACACTGTGCAACATGGCGATCGAAGGCGGTGCCCGGATGGGCTTCATCGCTGTCGACGACACCACGATCAATTACCTCAAGGGGCGGCCGTTCTCGCCCAAGGGTGAGACCTGGGACAAGGCCGTTGCCTACTGGCGCACGCTGCATTCCGATCCGGGCGCGCAGTTTGATCGCGTGGTCACGCTCAAGGCCGAAGAGATTCGGCCGCAGGTGACCTGGGGCACGTCGCCGGAAATGGTCGTCGGCATCGATGCCGTGGTGCCTGATCCGGCCAAGGAAAAGGACCCGGTCAAGCGCGAAGGCATGGAACGCGCGCTGCAGTACATGGGGCTCAACCCGAACACGCCGATCCAGAACATCGCCATCGACAAGGTCTTCATCGGCTCGTGCACCAATTCGCGGATCGAGGACCTGCGCCAGGCTGCCGCCGTGCTCAAGGGCCGGCGTGTCGCCGCCAACGTCAAGCTGGCGCTGGCTGTGCCTGGCTCCGGGCTGGTCAAGCGCCAAGCCGAGGAAGAAGGCCTCGACAAGGTGTTCATCGCCGCCGGTTTCGAATGGCGTGAACCGGGTTGTTCGATGTGTCTGGCGATGAATGCCGACCGGTTGGAGCCGGGCGAACGCTGCGCATCGACGTCGAACCGCAATTTCGAAGGTCGCCAGGGGCCGGGCGGCCGGACCCACCTGGTCAGCCCGTCGATGGCTGCTGCTGCTGCCATTGCCGGTCGTTTCGCCGATGTGCGGGACGTTCTCTGAGGAGTAATGACGATGCGTTTCCTGATGGTGGTCGCGGTATGTTTCGGGCTGGTGGCCTGCAATACGGCCGAGGGCGTCAAGAAGGATGTCGCGGTTGGCGCCGAGAAAACCGGTGAGGTGATCCAGAAGGGTGGCGAGGTGGTTGGCAAGGCGCTGAACAAGAGTGGGGAAGCCGTCGAAGGGGCCCTGCAGAAAACCGGTGAAGTGGTCGGCGACACGCTGAAAAAGGGTGGCGAGGCCGTGCAGAAGGTGGTGGATTAATGGATAAGTTTGTTCGTTTGGAAGGGCTGGTTGCGCCGCTCGATCGCAGCAACGTCGACACCGACGCGATCATCCCCAAGCAGTTCCTCAAGTCGATCAAGCGTTCCGGCTTCGGCCCGAACGCCTTCGACGAATGGCGCTACATGGATGTCGGCCAGCCCGGGCAGGATAATTCGCAGCGTCCGAAGAACCCGAATTTCGTGCTCAACCAGCCGCGTTACCAGGGTGCCGAAGTGCTGCTGACGCGCGCCAATTTCGGCTGCGGCAGCTCGCGCGAGCACGCGCCGTGGGCCCTGCTCGACTACGGTTTCAAGGCGATCATCGCCGAGAGCTTCGCCGACATCTTCTTCAACAACTGCTTCAAGAACGGCATCCTGCCGATCGTGCTGCCGGCTGCCGAAATCGAGGCGCTGTTCCAGCAGGTCGAGGCGACGCCCGGCTACAAACTGGTTGTTGACCTGCCGGCGCAGGCGGTCGTTCGCCCTGACGGTCATGCCATTCCCTTCCAGGTTGACGCCTTCCGCAAGGAATGCCTGTTGAACGGCTGGGACGACATCGGCCTGACCCTGCGCCACGCCGACAAGATCAAGGCCTTCGAAG
Source organism: uncultured Azonexus sp. (assembly GCF_937982035.1). Classification (NCBI taxonomy): domain Bacteria; kingdom Pseudomonadati; phylum Pseudomonadota; class Betaproteobacteria; order Rhodocyclales; family Azonexaceae; genus Azonexus; species uncultured Azonexus sp. Next base: position 17,210 of record NZ_CALJNI010000005.1, on the reverse strand, counting down.
AGAAGCGCCGTGTCGAACAGCCCTGGCTGTTCGCCCAATAAGGAGACGACATGAAGATTTGTGTGCTGCCGGGTGACGGCATCGGTCCTGAAATCACCGCTGAAGCGGTGCGTGTGCTCAATGCGCTCGATCTCAAGTTCGAGATGGAAACGGCGCTGCTCGGCGGCGGTGCGGTCGATGCGACCGGCAACCCGTATCCGGAAGCAACGCAGAAACTGGCGCGCGAAGCCGATGCCGTGCTGCTCGGTGCCGTCGGTGGCCCGCAGTGGGACAGTCTGCCGCGCGAGAAGCGCCCGGAGCGCGGCCTGCTCGGCATCCGCAAGGATCTGAACCTGTTCGCCAACCTGCGCCCGGCAATACTTTACCCGGAACTGGCCAACGCCTCGACGCTGAAGCCGGAAGTCGTTGCCGGGCTCGACATCCTGATCGTCCGCGAACTGACCGGCGACATCTACTTCGGCCAGCCGCGCGGTGTGCGCGAGGAGAATGGCGAGCGCGTCGGCTTCAACACCATGGTCTATAGCGAATCGGAAATCCGCCGCATCGGCCACGTCGCCTTCCAGGCGGCGCAGAAGCGCAACAAGAAATTGTGTTCGGTGGACAAGATGAACGTGCTCGAGTGCACGCAGTTGTGGCGCGACGTGATGATCGAGATCGCCCACGACTACCCGGACGTCGAACTCAGCCACATGCTGGTCGACAATGCTGCCATGCAGCTGGTGAAGGCACCCAAGCAGTTCGACGTGATGGTCACCGGCAACATGTTCGGCGACATCCTGTCGGATGAGGCGTCGATGCTGACCGGTTCGATCGGCATGCTGCCGTCGGCCTCGCTCGACGACAAGAACAAGGGGCTGTACGAGCCGTCGCACGGTTCGGCGCCGGACATCGCCGGTAAAGGTGTGGCCAATCCGCTGGCCACCATCCTGTCGGCGGCGATGATGCTGCGCTACACCTTCGGCCTGGAAGAGCAGGCACTGCGGGTGGAAAACGCGGTCAAAAAGGTGCTGGCCCAGGGCTATCGCACCGGCGACATCTACGAGCGCGGGACCAACAAGGTCGGGACGAAGGAAATGGGCGACGCCGTGCTGGCGGCGCTGGCGTAAACCGAAGTTGCGGTTCGCGCGTTAAACAAAGCTTGTATTCGGAGAGAGAGTCATGAAGAAGGTTGGTCTGGTCGGTTGGCGTGGCATGGTCGGTTCCGTGCTGATGCAGCGTATGGTCGAAGAGGGCGATTTCGCCCATATCGATCCGGTTTATTTCTCGACCTCCGCCGCTGGCGGCAAGGCGCCGGTCTTCGGCGGCAAGGAAGCCTCGCTGCCGCTGCAGGATGCGTCCAACATCGACGCCCTGAAGGCCTGCGAAATCATCATCACCTGCCAGGGGGGCGACTACACCAAGGAAGTCTTCCCCAAGCTGCGCGCTGCCGGCTGGAACGGTCACTGGATCGATGCTGCCTCGTCGCTGCGCATGGTCGACGACGCCGTGATCATTCTCGACCCGGTCAACATGCACGTGATCAAGGACGCGCTGGCCAAGGGCGGCAAGAACTGGATCGGCGGCAACTGCACGGTTTCGCTGATGCTGATGGGCCTCGGTGGCCTGTTCCAGAACGATCTGGTCGAGTGGGCCACGTCCATGACCTACCAGGCCGCTTCCGGCGCCGGCGCGCAGAACATGCGCGAACTGATCAGCCAGATGGGTGTCATTCACGACTCGGTCAAGGATCTGCTGGCCGATCCGGCCTCGGCCATCCTCGACATCGACCGCAAGGTCGCCGAGACCATCCGCTCCGACAGCTTCCCGAAGAAGAACTTCCGCAACACGCCGCTGGCCGGTTCGCTGATTCCGTGGATCGACGTGCCTTACGAAAACGGCCAGTCCAAGGAAGAGTGGAAGGGCGGCGCCGAGTGCAACAAGATCCTCGGCAAGCCGGCGTTCCGTTCGGCCGGTTCGATTCCCATCGACGGCCTGTGCGTGCGCATCGGCGCGATGCGTTGCCACAGCCAGGCGCTGACCATCAAGCTGAAGAAGGATGTGCCGCTCGACGAGATTTCCGACATGCTCGCCAAGGCCAACCCGTGGGCCAAGGTGGTGCCGAACGATCGAGAGATTTCCGAGCGTGAGCTGACCCCGGCCGCCGTCACCGGCACGCTGACGGTGCCGGTCGGTCGTCTGCACAAGATGGCGATGGGCCCGGAGTACCTGGCCGCCTTCACCTGCGGCGACCAGTTGCTGTGGGGCGCCGCCGAGCCGCTGCGCCGCATGCTGCGCATCCTGCTCGACGCTTGAGTTCGGCGTGTATGGAAAAAAACGGGGCGTTCAGCCCCGTTTTTTATTTGTTGGGTATATGCTGAAAGTGCGTAACTTAGAAGCGGGTTTAGCTTGCATTGCTAAGTCCATGATGTTAATTTGATTCTCCCAAGTTATACGCTCAGGGCATGGCCGTGACCGAGAACAATTCTTCCAAATTCAAGAAATGTGCGCTGGCGCTTGCCGTCGCTTCCTGTATGTCGCTTGCGACCTCGGCTGCCGAAGCTGCCGGACTCGGGAAACTGACGGTTTTCTCCAGTCTGGGGCAGCCGCTGAAGGCCGAGGTCGAGCTTTCGGCGACGGGAGAAGAGCTGGTTGGCATGAATGCCAGGCTGGCACCGCCGGACATCTTCAAACAGGCCGGTGTCGAATACTCCTCGGCACTGACCGATCTGCGCTTCGCGGTGGAGCGACGCGGCAATGGCAAATCGGTCCTGCGCGTGACTTCGGCGCGTCCGGTCAATGAGCCTTTCCTTGATTTTCTGGTCGAACTGACCTGGCCGGCAGGTCGCCTGGTCCGTGAATACACTTTCCTCCTCGATCCGCCGGAGTTTGCCAGCGGCCAGGGAATGCGCACCAGTGTCGACGCCAAGATCGTTGAAACCGTCAGGGGCGGCGGTGTTGCTCCCGAAACGGTGGCGCCGCCGCCCAGGAAAGCGGAAGTGTCTGCTACGCCGCCGGTCGCGAAAGCGCCCGAGAAGCCCCCGGTGGGCGACCCGTCTACCCGTCTGGTCGAACGTGGCGACACCCTGTTGCGGATCGCCAATGAACGTCGATATGCCAGTGTCTCCCTCGAACAGATGCTGGTCGGCCTGTATCGCAACAATCGCGAAGCCTTCATCGAAAACGACATCAATCGCCTCAAGGCCGGCGTGATCCTGAATGTGCCGGATGAGGCGACCGTTGCAGCCGTTTCCGAAAAGGAAGCGCGCGCTGTTTACGTCTCGGCTGGCGACTTTGCCGCCTACCGACGCAAGCTGGCTGCGGCGGCAGCCGAAGCCAGGACTGAGTCGCCCGCGGCCCAGAGCGCCGGGGGAAAGATTACGCCCAAGGTCGAGGAGAAAACACCGGCTGTCGATACTGCGCGCGATCAAGTCAAAGTCTCGCGTGCCGATGCCCCGGCCGGCAGCGAGGTCGATCGCATTGCTGCCGACAAGGCGCTGCAGGAATCCCAGGCGCGCGTGGCGCAGCTTGAACGCAATCTGACGGAAATACAGAAGTTGCTGGAGATGAAGAACCAGCGACTCGCCGAACTGGAAAAACCCGCACAACCGGTCGAGACCGCCGCGCCTGAAACCAAGCCGGTGGAGGCGCCGGTCGAGCCGGCCGCACAACAACCCGCGCCGGCCACCGAAACGCCGGCAACGGCAGCCCCTGCCGAGACGGCGACACCAGCAGCGGTTGAGCCACCGGCCGTGGCAAAGCCGCCGGTGGTCCCGCCACCGGTGGTGCCGGAGGTTCCGGTCGAGGATGATTTCCTGGCTGACAATGCCTTGCCGCTGGCCGGTGGCGCAGCCGCGATCGCCTTGCTGACCGGGCTGTTGATTTATCGTCGTCGACGCAAGCCGGATGCCCTCGGCGCTGAAACTACGGCGGCACCGTCGCCTTCCAGCCTCGGGCCGAATTCGGTATTCCGCATGACCGGCGGCCAGAGCGTCGATACCGCCAGCACGCCGCCGCATACGGGCGAGTTCAGCCAGGCCGGTCCGGGCACGATCGATACCGACGAGGTCGATCCGGTGGCCGAGGCCGATGTTTACATGGCTTATGGGCGTGATGCCCAGGCAGAGGAAATCCTGCTCGAAGCGATGCAGAAGGACCCGAGTCGTCTGGCCATCCACGCCAAGCTTCTCGAGATCTATGCCAACCGCCGCAGCGTCAAGCAATTCGAGACGCTGGCCAGTGAGCTCTACGCGCAGACGGCAGGGGTCGGACCGGAATGGGAAAAGGTGGCGGCGCTGGGCGCCGAAATCGATCCGGAGAATCCGCTTTACGGCGGAGCCGCTCAATCCGCTAAATCGTCGGCGGCAGCCAAGCCGTTCGATGCCGACGCCACGCTGGTGGCCAGTGCCGCGGCGGTAGCTGCTGCAAGCGCCGCTGCCGCGATGCCCGACGTGCCGCAGGATGCCGTTGATTCGCAGGCGTTGGACAACGCAGTGGATGCGCTCGTTTTCGAGGCGCCGACGTTTGCCGAGCCAGCGTTTGAATCCGAGCCCGAACCCCTGCTTGAGCCCGCATCGCCAATGGCCGCCGAGTTTGCGGCTGTCGAGCCGGCTGATGACGGGATGGCGCTGGACTTCGATCTCGGCAATGCGGTACCGGAAGAAGTCGTCGAATCTGCCGAGGCGGACTTGAGCCAGTCCGTGCCGCGTCCTGAAGAACCTTATGTTGATACCGTGGTGACCGCCGAGAGTCCGCCGGACGTGCTCGATTTCGATCTGAGCGGTATGGTCGGCGGCGACTCTTCGCTTGGTGCTGTGCCGCTGGATGCGGATTCGGCCGACAAGGGACTTGAGGCCCTGGATCTGCCGCCGTTCGCAGCGCCGGCTGAGGTACCCGAGGTAACTACCGAGGACGAGTTTGCCGCCGCCGATTCTGCGCATGATTTCTCGCCGGAGGGAACGCTGGTGATTTCCGGTGCCGGTAACTTCGGACAAGCGGTGGATACCGGTGACTTCACCCTGGATGAACTGCCCGAAGCCGAAGTCGCAGCGACCCCGGCGGAGGAAGCGTCCGAAGCAGACGATCTGGCGGCATTGGTTTCGACCTCGGTGACGCCGGTTGCGGCCGAAGAAGAAGTACCGGCCGAGGCCGACGAACCGGCGGCCGACGCGGCAATCGCCGCCGAGCCCTTGACCATGGATGCGCCTGATCTGGTCAATACCATCGTCAACCCGATGGCGCTTGGCTCGGACGACGTGGATTTCGATGTCAAGCTCAGCGATTCTGTCTTCCTCGGTCAGCCGATGATGCCGTCCGAGTTCGATATCGGTTCGATCAATCTCGACCTCTCGGCGGAGCCGTCGCCGGGTGCTGCCGACCTGCCGGAACCGGCGGGTTTGTCCAAGGCGGGAGGGGCGACTGCCGATGTGGCGGCGGAAGTTCATGACGCACAGTGGGAGGAGGTCAATACCAAGCTCGATCTGGCCAAGGCCTACGAGGAAATGGGCGACCTCGAAGGGGCGCGCGAACTGCTGCAGGAAGTTCTGGGCGAAGGTTCTGCCGACCTGGTTGAGCAAGCGCAAAGCATCCTTGCCCGCATTGGCGGGTAAAATCTCCGGATTGCGCCTGGCGAACGGCCCCGCAAGGGGCCGTTCGCATTTCCGGAGTCGTATCGCGTTGCATCCTTCCGCTGCCGTCTTCCTGTGGTTTGCCGCCGTGCTGGCGGTTCAGTATCTGGCCTATCCCGGCCTGTTGCTGATTTCCGCTTGCCTGCTGCCGATTCCCGGGGTCGCCCGGCCGTGGTTGGCATTTACGCGACGTGCTCGCTGGCTATTGCTCAGCCTGTGGCTGATCCTGGCCTATCACACGCCCGGAGAGGCCTATGCCGATATCGCCTGGGCGCCGACCTACGAGGGGATGGCCGAGGCCAACGTGCATGCTCTGCGCCTGATCGTGATGCTCGGTTGCCTGTCGTGCCTGTTCTCGCGCCTGGGGCGGGAAGGACTGCTGGCCGGTCTGGCAGGGCTGCTGTTGCCGGCCTCGCGTCTGGGGTTCGATGGCGAGCGGCTGGTCGTTCGGCTGTCGTTGGTCCTGGAGCGCCTGCAGCAGCCACAGGAAAAGGGCGCCTGGCGAAAAGTGTTGTCGGCTGGCGGTGAGATGCACGACGGCCCGACTGTGATGCGTTTGCAGACGCAGGCATGGCTGAGGCGTGACAGCCTGCTGGTGCTGGTGTCGTCGCTGGTCTTGCTGGGGGTGATGGCGTGGTGAGGATTGCGCTCGGCGTCGAGTACTTCGGTTCGCCCTTTCGCGGCTGGCAGAGTCAGGCCGGCGGCGGCACCGTGCAGGATGCGCTGGAGGCGGCCCTGGCGAAGATCGCTGGCCAGGCGGTGGCGACCCTGTGCGCCGGCCGCACCGATGCCGGCGTGCATGCGACGCAGCAGGTCGTGCATTTCGACGCGCCGGTCGAGCGGCCGCTGACGGCCTGGGTGCGCGGCGTCAATACGCATCTGCCGGACGGTGTTGCGGTGCGCTGGGCGCAGCCGGTGAGCGACGAATTCCATGCCCGCTTTACCGCGCACGGGCGGCGTTACCGCTATCTGCTGCTCAACCGGCCGCAGCGTCCCGGCCTGTGGCAGGGACGGGTCGGCTGGTTTCACCTGCCGCTCGACCTAGCAGCGATGCAGGATGCCTGCGCCCGATTGCTCGGCGAGCACGATTTTTCGGCCTTCCGGGCTGCACAATGCCAGGCCAAGTCGCCGGTCAAACTGATGACGGTCGCCTCGGTGCGCCAGCACGGGGCAATGTTCGTCTTCGACTTTGCCGCCTCAGCCTTCCTGCATCACATGGTGCGCAACCTGGTCGGCACGCTGGTTCATGTCGGCAAAGGCGCGCAGTCGCCGGACTGGGTCGACGCGCTGCTGCAGATGCGCGACCGGACGCAGGCGGCACCGACATTCTCACCGGACGGCCTGTATTTTCGCGGTCCGGTTTATGCGCCGGAATGGGGGCTGCCCGAACCGGCCGATGACTTTCTCGATGGATTGCTGACATGAAAACCCGCATCAAGATCTGTGGCCTGACGCGTGAGGCCGATGTCGATGCCGCCGTCGCCGCCGGGGCCGACGCCGTCGGTTTCGTCTTCTACCCGCCCAGCCCGCGTTACGTGACGCCGGAACGGGCCGCCGAACTGGCGCGCCGGGTGCCGCCCTTCGTCGATGTCGTCGGCCTGTTCGTCAATGCCACGGCCGAGGAAATTGGGGCGACCTGCGCCTCGGTGCCGCTCAATTTGCTCCAATTTCACGGCGACGAGACGCCAGCGTTCTGCCGCAGCTTCGCCAGACCCTGGCTGCGAGCGGCGCGCGTGAGGCCGGGGCTCGATCTGGTAGAATTCGCGCGCTCGTATTCCGATGCGCGCGGATTGTTGCTCGATGCTTTTGTCGAAGGCTACGGCGGTGGCGGTCACGTGTTCGACTGGACGCTGATTCCGCCGGGTTTGCCAGGGCATCTGGTGCTTTCCGGCGGGCTGCACGCGGACAATGTCGGCGACGCGATTCGCCGGGTGCGACCGGTGGCGGTCGATGTCTCGTCGGGTGTCGAAGCGGGCAAGGGAATCAAGGATCACGACAAGATCGCCGCTTTTGTCGCTGCCGTCCGGGCAGCCGATGCGGCGATCGGCGAAGTTTAGGAAAGTTATGCGGAAATCGGTGGGCGGTATCACCCGAACCTGTTGGCGGCGTCACCTGGCGAACCATCCCTGAAACGGGACCTTCGCCAGTTCCCGTTCACCCATTTTCCAGGAGTTTCGCCATGTCCCAATCGCATTACAGTTTTCCCGATGCCAGCGGCCATTTCGGTCCCTACGGTGGCGTCTTCGTTGCCGAAACGCTGTTCGGCGCGCTCGATGAACTGAAGGCCGCCTACGCCGCCGCCCAGGCCGACCCGGCCTTCCGCGCCGAGTACGAGTACGAACTCAAGCATTTCGTCGGCCGTCCGTCGCCGATCTACCACGCCAAGCGCCTGTCCGAGGTCTGCGGCGGCGCCCAGATCTACCTCAAGCGCGAGGACCTCAACCACACCGGCGCGCACAAGGTGAACAACTGCATCGGCCAGGCCCTGCTCGCCAAGCGCATGGGCAAACCGCGCGTCATCGCCGAGACCGGCGCCGGTCAGCACGGCGTCGCCACCGCCACGGTGGCCGCCCGCTACGGCTTCGAGTGCGTCGTCTACATGGGCAGCGAGGACGTGCGTCGCCAGGCGGCCAACGTCTATCGCATGAAGCTGCTCGGCGCTACCGTGGTGCCGGTCGAATCCGGCTCGAAGACGCTCAAGGACGCGCTCAACGAAGCGATGCGCGACTGGGTCACCAATATCCACAATACCTTCTACATCATCGGCACGGTTGCCGGCCCCCACCCCTACCCGATGCTGGTGCGCGACTTCCAGAAGATCATCGGCGAGGAATGCCTCGAACAGATGCCGGAAATGGCCGGGCGCCAGCCGGATGCGGTGATCGCCGCGGTTGGCGGCGGTTCCAACGCGATGGGTATTTTCTATCCTTACATCGATGTGCCGGATGTCCGCCTGATCGGTGTCGAAGCCGCCGGTTCCGGCATTGAGACCGGCATGCACGCGGCTTCGCTGACCGCCGGCGTGCCCGGCGTGCTGCACGGCAACCGCACCTACCTGCTGCAGAACGAAGACGGCCAGATCATCGAGACGCATTCGGTCTCGGCCGGCCTCGACTATCCCGGTGTCGGCCCGGAACACGCCTGGCTGAAGGACATCGGTCGCGCCGAATACCAGCCGATCAAGGACGACGAGGCGCTCAAGGCCTTCCACGACCTGTGCCGCCTGGAAGGCATCATCCCGGCGCTGGAGTCGAGCCACGCCATCGCCTACGCGATGAAGCTGGCGCCGACACTGGCCAAGGACAAGATTCTGCTGGTCAACCTCTCCGGCCGGGGTGACAAGGACATGCACACCGTGGCCGAGAAATCCGGGATCGTATTCTGATGTCGCGCATTCAAAAAACTTTCGCACGCCTCAATGGCGAGGGCCGCAAGGCGCTGATTCCTTTCATCACCGCCGGCGATCCCGACGCCGACCTGACTGTGCCGCTGATGCACGCGCTGGTCGAGGCCGGCGCCGACATCATCGAGCTGGGGGTACCTTTCTCCGACCCGATGGCCGACGGCCCGACCATCCAGCGCGCTTCCGAGCGGGCGCTGGCCAAGGGCATGAGCCTGCGCAAGGTGCTGCAACTGGTGACCCGCTTCCGCACCGAGGACGATAAGACGCCGGTGGTGCTGATGGGCTACGCCAATCCGATCGAAGCCATGGGCCTGACGACGTTCGCCGAGAAGGCCGCGCAATCGGGCGTCGATGGCGTGCTGGTGGTCGATTATCCGCCGGAAGAGGCGGAGAAATTCGGCGCGGCGATGAAGGCGCAGGGCATGGATCCGATCTTCCTGATCGCGCCGACTTCCAGCGCCGAGCGCATCGCTCACACGGCGAAGATCGCCATCGGTTATGTCTATTACGTGTCGCTGGCCGGCGTGACCGGTTCCGGCGCGCTGAATGTGGAGGCGGTGGCGCAGAAGCTGCCGCTGATCCGCGAACAGACCGGTCTGCCGGTCGGTGTCGGCTTCGGCATCCGCGACGCGGCCACCGCCGCGCGCATCGCCGCGTTTGCCGATGCCGTCGTCGTCGGCAGCCGGATTATCGAAGAGATCGAGAAATCAACCGCGGGAACTGCCTGTGCCAACGTCAAGGCGCTGGTTGCAGAGATTCGTCGCGGTGTGGATGAGGTGAAGAAATGAGCTGGCTGACCAAACTGCTACCCCCGAAGATCAAGCGCGAACAGGGCGCCCAGCAGCGCCGCGGCAATCTGCCCGAAGGCCTGTGGAGCAAGTGCCCGGCCTGCGAGGCGGTGCTCTACGCGACCGATCTGCAGAACAACCTGCAGGTCTGCCCGAAGTGCGGTCATCACCACCGCATCAATGCCCGCCAGCGCCTCGACCTGCTGCTCGATCCGGAAGGCCGCTTCGAGATCGGTGCCGAGGTGGTGCCGGTGGACAGCCTCAAGTTCAAGGATTCGAAAAAGTACCCGGATCGCCTGATGGATGCCAACCGCGATACCGGCGAAAGCGATTCGCTGGTGGTCATGCAGGGGGCGATCAAGAACATTCCGGCGGTTGCCGCTGCCTTTGAATTCGACTTCATGGGCGGTTCGATGGGTTCGGTCCTCGGCGAGCGTTTCGTGCGCGGGGTCAACGTCGCGATCGAGCAGAAGACGCCGTTCATCTGCGTTGCCGCTTCCGGCGGTGCGCGCATGCAGGAAGGCCTGTTCTCGCTGATGCAGATGGCCAAGACAACGGCGGCGCTGACCCGCCTGTCGCAGGTCGGTCAGCCGTTCATCTCCATCCTGACCGACCCGACCATGGGCGGCGTTTCGGCCTCGTTCGCCTTCGTCGGCGACGTCGTCATCGCCGAACCGAACGCGCTGATCGGCTTCGCCGGCCCGCGCGTCATCGAGCAGACGGTGCGCGAGAAGCTGCCGGAAGGCTTCCAGCGTGCCGAGTTTCTGCTCGACAAGGGCGCCATCGACATGATCGTCGATCGCCGCGAAATGCGCGACCAGGTCGCGCGGACGCTGGCGCTGCTGCTCAACCAGCCGGCCGCCGCTTGAAGACTCTTGCCGACTGGCTGGTCCATCTCGAAGGCCTGCATCCGAAGGGGCAGGCCGGCATCGAGCTCGGCCTGGAACGCATCCGCCAGGTCAAGGCGGCGCTCGGCCAGGTCCAGCACTGCCCGGTGATCGTCGTCGGCGGCACCAATGGCAAGGGCTCGACCTGCGCCTACCTCGAGAACATCATCGACCGCGCCGGCTACAAGGTCGGCTGCTACACCTCGCCGCACATCCTCGCCTACAACGAACGCGTCCGCCTGAACGGCGTGCCGGTCGACGATGCCGCGCTCTGCGCCGCCTTCGCCAAGGTCGAGGCAGCGCGGTTGGCGACCGGTGTCGCCCTGACCTATTTCGAATTCGGCACGCTGGCCGCCTGGGAAGTCTTCGCCGCCGCCGGTGTCGAGGCGGCGGTGCTCGAAGTCGGCCTGGGCGGTCGCCTTGATGCGGTCAACGCCTACGAACCCGACGTCTCCATCGTCACCACCGTGGCCCTCGACCATACCGACTGGCTGGGGCCGGATCGCGAATCGATCGGCTTCGAGAAGGCCGGCATCTTCCGCGCCGGCAAGCCGGCGCTGTGCGCCGATCCGCAGCCGCCGCAACGCCTGCTCGACCACGCCGTGGCGATCGGCGCCGACCTGCGCCTGGTCGGCCGCGACTTCGGTTTCGAACGGCCTGGCGCCGAGGCCGCCGAAAACCGCCTGCAGTGGCGCTGGTGGTGCCGTAGCGGCGACCAGATTGTGCGCCGCTCGCTGGCCTATCCGGGGCTGCGCGGACCGACCCAGTTGTTCAACGCCAGCGTCGCCCTGGCCGCGCTGGAGGCCATCGCTGACCAGTTGCCGGTGACCATGCAGGCGATCCGTCCGGGCCTGATCGAAACCGAATTGAGCGGCCGCTTCCAGATCGTTCCCGGCAAGCCGGCAATCGTCCTCGACGTCGGCCACAATCCGCAGGCGGTCAAGGTGCTCGCCGACAACCTCTCGAACATGGGTTTCTTCGACCGCACCCGGGCGGTGCTGGGCATGCTCGCCGACAAGGACATCGCCGGTGCTCTGGCGCCGCTCAAGGATCGCGTCGACGTCTGGCATCTGGCCAGTCTGCCGGGGCCGCGCGGCACGACCGCCGCGGCGCTGGCGCAGATCGTGCGCGATGCCGGGGTCGGCGGCGAGATCGTCTGCCACGACACGCCGGCCGAGGCAATGCGGGCGGCCCGGGAGGCAGCCGGGGAAAGTGATAGAATCCTCGCCTTCGGATCGTTCTACACGGTGGCCGGCGCGCTCGAAGCGCTGGGCAGGAAAGCCTGATTGATGGAAGACAACGACGTTCAGCTGCAGCTCAAGAAACGCGCCCGCCGCCGCCTGGTCGGCGCCGTCTTCTTCGTCTCGCTCGTCGCCCTGGTATTGCCGATGCTGATGGATCACGATCCGCGGCCACCCGTACAGGACGTCGAAATCCGCATCCCCGGCCAGGACGACAAACCGTTTGCGCCGGCGATGGTCGCCGTACCCGTCGAGAGCCCGCCCGAAAAACCCGTGCCGGCGAGTGAGGCGCCCGCCGCACCGGCTGCCCGCGTCGTCGAGGCCAGTCCGCCACCCGCGCCGGCGCCCGCGCCCGCCGTGGTCCAGCCGGCCCCGGCCAAGCCTGCCGATAAGCCGGTGGCCAAGGCGCCGGAAAAGCCGGTGGTCGAGAAAAAGCCGGAGGCGCCCACTGCGGCGGCCAACGACGAGGCCCGCCGGGCAGCGGCGATCCTTGCTGGACAGTCGCCGGCGCCAGCCCCGGCAGCGGCCGGCGCACCGCATCTGATCCTGATCGGTGCCTTCACCAACGAGGCCAACGTTGTCAGCCTGCGCAAGAAACTTGGCGAACTCGGCATCAAGACCTATACCGAACCGCTGGATTCGCCTCAGGGCAAGAAGACACGGGTCCGCGCCGGCCCCTTCCCGAACCGCGATGCGGCTGAAAAGGCACTGGAAAAGATGAAACGCATTGGCGTTTCCGGTGTCATTGCACCCAAGCCATGACCCTGTTCGACTACATTGCCGTGACCATCGTCCTGCTTTCCCTGGGCTTCGGCCTGTGGCGAGGTATGGTCAGCGAGGTCATTGCCTTGCTGGCCTGGGGCCTGGGCATATATGCGGCATTCAGTTTTGGCCCCGAACTCGGCGCGATGCTGCCCGCGGGGATCGAGGATCCGACGGTGCGAGCGCTGATCGGTTGTACGCTGATCTTCGTCGGCGTTCTGGTGGCGATGGCGATTGTCCGCCTGCTCATCCTCAAGGCAGTGAAAGCATTGGGGCTGTCGGTTTCCGACCGCCTCCTGGGCATGTTCTTCGGTCTGGCGCGGGGCCTGCTGTTGACCCTGCTGCTGGTGGCGCTCGGCGGCATGACGGCCGCCCCGAGCCAGCCATGGTGGCGCGGTGCAGCACTGGCGCCGCCGCTGGAAACGGCTGTGCTGGCAATGAAACCGATGTTGCCACACGATCTGGCCAAACGTATTCGATTCAGTTAATCAGGAAAATATCATGTGCGGGATTCTCGGCGTCTTGGCCACCACTCCGGTCAATCAATTGCTGTACGACGGACTCATGGTGCTGCAGCACCGCGGTCAGGATGCGGCCGGCATTGCCACGGCGGAAGGCAATACCTTCCACCTGCACAAGGGGCCGGGGCTGGTGCGCGACGTCTTCCGCACCCGCAACATGCGGGCGCTGCCCGGTAACTGCGGTATCGGCCACGTCCGCTACCCGACCGCCGGTTCGGCCTACAACTTCGCCGAGGCGCAGCCTTTCTACGTCAATTCGCCGTTCGGCATCGTGCTCGGTCACAACGGCAACCTGACCAATGCCGAGCAGCTGAAGGAGGAGATGTTCCGCCTCGACCGCCGGCACATCAATACCAATTCCGATTCCGAAGTCCTGCTCAACGTGCTGGCGCATGAACTGCAGTCGGCGGCGCACGGCTACGAACTGGACGTGGACAGCATCTTCCAGGCGGTAGCCGGCGTCCATCGCCGTTGCCGCGGCGCCTACGCCGTGGTCGCCATCATCGCCGGCTACGGTCTGCTCGCTTTCCGCGACCCGCATGGTATCCGGCCGCTTATCTACGGCCAGAACGAAACCCCGGAAGGCATCGAGTATCTGGTCGCCTCCGAGTCGGTGGCGCTGGATACGCTGGGTTTCCAGGTCGTCCGCGACATCGAGCCGGGCGAGGCCGTGTTCATCGACCTCAACCATCAGTTGCACAGCCGCCAATGCGCCCAGCAGCCGATGTACGCACCGTGCATCTTTGAATACGTCTACCTTGCCCGTCCGGATACCGTGATCGATCGCGTGCCGGTTTACGAAGCGCGTCTGGCGATGGGTGAGTTGCTGGCCGAAAAGGTCAGGGCGGCGATTCCGGTGGACGAGATCGACGTCGTCATCCCGATTCCCGATTCCAGCCGTCCTTCCGCCATGCAACTGGCGCATGTGCTGAACATTCCGTTCCGCGAAGGCTTCGTCAAGAATCGCTACGTGGGCCGCACCTTCATCATGCCCGGCCAGGCGATGCGCAAGAAATCGGTGCGCCAGAAGCTGAACACCGTCGGCCAGGAGTTCAAGGGCAAGCGCGTGCTGCTGGTCGACGATTCCATCGTCCGTGGCACGACCAGCCGCGAGATCGTCGAGATGGCCCGGGCTGCCGGCGCGACCAAGGTCTACTTCGCTTCCGCCGCGCCGCCGGTGCGTTTCCCGAACGTCTACGGCATCGACATGCCGACGCGTGCCGAACTGATCGCCACCGGTCGTAACGACGCCCAGATCGCCGCCGAAATCGGCGCCGATGCGCTGGTCTATCAGGACATCGAGGCGCTCAAGCAATCGATCACCAAGCTGCGCGCCGACCTGACCGTGTTCGACGCCTCCTGCTTCGACGGCTGCTACATCACCGGCGACATCGACGACTACTATCTCGATGCCGTCGAGGGCAAGCGCAGCAAGAAGCCCGCCAAGAACGACGACAAGAACGACGATGATGGCGACGGTCGCGAATCGCAGCAGATGGTTCTCGGCCTGGCCAACGGCGGGCAGGAATGATGGCTGGGTTGCCGAACTATCGCCCGGAAACGCTGGCCGTACGTGCCGGCCAGGAGCGCAGCCAGTTCGGCGAGCACGCCGAGGCGCTCTACCTGACGTCGAGCTTCGTCTTCGGTAGTGCCGCGCAGGCGGCGAAGCGCTTCTCCGGCGAGGAGGAGGGCAATGTTTATGCGCGCTTCTCGAACCCGACCGTGACCATGTTCGAGGAACGCCTGGCGGCGCTCGAAGGTGCCGAGGATTGCGTCGCCACCGCCAGCGGGATGGCGGCGATCATGGCGCTGTGCCTGGCGCACCTCAAGCAGGGCGACCACATCGTCGCCTCGAACAGCCTGTTCGGCGCCACCGTACAGTTGTTCAACAACATCCTGTCGCGCACCGGCATCACCACCACCTTCGTCTCGCATACCGACCCGGCGGCCTGGGAAGCGGCGATCCGCCCGGAAACCAAGCTGTTCTTCCTGGAAACGCCGTCGAATCCGCTGACCGAAATTGCCGATATCCGGGCGCTGAGTGCAATCGCCCACGCGCGCGGCATCCTGGTCGCCGTCGACAACTGCTTCTGCACGCCGATCCTGCAAAAGCCGCTGGAAAAGGGCGCCGA
This sequence comes from uncultured Azonexus sp., assembly GCF_937982035.1. Lineage (NCBI taxonomy): Bacteria > Pseudomonadati > Pseudomonadota > Betaproteobacteria > Rhodocyclales > Azonexaceae > Azonexus > uncultured Azonexus sp. Next base: position 1,873 of record NZ_CALJNI010000005.1, on the reverse strand, counting down.
CCTCGTCGTCCATTCGGCGACCAAGTACATCGACGGCCAGGGGCGCGTCCTCGGCGGCGCCGTCTGCGGGCCGAAGAAGCTGACCGAGGAAGTTTTCAAGTACCTGCGTACCGCCGGGCCGACGCTGTCGGCGTTCAACGCCTGGGTCCTGCTCAAGGGCCTGGAAACGCTGAAGATCCGGATCGAGGCGCAGGCCGCCAACGCCGCCCGGCTGGCCAACTGGCTGGAAGCGCACCCCAAGGTCGCCCGCGTCTTCTACCCGGGGCTGCCGTCGCACCCGCAATATGCGCTGGCACAGACGCAGCAGGCCAGCGGCGGCGCCATCGTCTCCTTCGAGGTCAAGGGCGCCCGCGAGCAGGCCTGGACGGTGGTGGACCACTGCCGCCTGCTGTCGATCACCGCCAATCTCGGCGACACCAAGACCACCATCACCCATCCCGCCTCGACCACGCACGGCCGCATTTCCCCGGAAGCCCGGGCCGCCGCCGGCATCAACGAAGGCCTGCTGCGCATCGCGGTCGGCCTGGAAGCGGTCGAGGATCTGCAGGCCGACCTCGAGCGCGGCCTTTCCCTGATCTGATTTTCCGTGCGGGCACCCGGCTGCGGCCGGGCGTCCGCCTTTGGAGCTGTCCATGCATTTTTCCGAACTCGGCCTGAAGGCCGAAATCCAGCGTGCCGTCGCCGAACAGGGCTACGACACGCCGACCCCGATCCAGCAGCAGGCGATTCCCGCGGTGCTCGCCGGCCACGACCTGATGGCCACGGCGCAGACCGGTACCGGCAAGACCGCCGGTTTCACGCTGCCCATCCTGCACCTGCTGGCGAGCGGGCCGAACGACCGCCTGACGCGCATTGCCAAGACGCCGCGCGTGCTGGTGCTGACGCCGACCCGCGAACTGGCGATCCAGGTCGAGGAAAGCGTGCGCACCTACGGCAAGCACCTGCCGATCAATTCGCTGGCCGTCTTCGGCGGCGTCGGCATCAACCCGCAGATCGCCAACCTGCGCCGCGGCGTGGACATCCTGGTGGCGACGCCGGGGCGCCTGCTCGACCACGTCCAGCAGCGCACGGTCGACCTCTCGGCAATCGAGATATTCGTCCTCGACGAAGCCGACCGCATGCTCGACATGGGCTTCATCCCCGACATCAAGCGCATCCTCGCGCTGCTGCCGGCCAGCCGCCAGAGCCTGCTGTTCTCGGCGACCTTCTCGGACGAGATCAAGAAACTCGCCGACCAGATGCTGAAGAACCCCCAGCTCATCGAGGTCGCCCGCCGCAACATGGTCTCCGAGACCATCACCCACGTCGTCCATCCGGTCTCCGCGGGCATGAAGCGCAATCTGCTCGCCCATCTGCTGCGCCACAACCCGGACACCCAGGCGCTGGTGTTCGTCGATACCAAGATCGTCTGCGGCCGCCTCGCCCACTTCCTCGAACGCCACGGCATCGCCGCCGACGCCATCCACGGCGACAAGAGCCAGCAGCAGCGCACCGAAACCCTCGAAGCCTTCAAGAGCGGCCGCCTGCGGGTGCTGGTGGCCACCGACGTCGCCGCCCGCGGCATCGACATCGACGAACTGCCCTACGTCATCAACTTCGAGCTGCCGCATACCGCCGAAGATTACGTGCACCGCATCGGCCGCACCGGCCGCGCCGGCCACAAGGGCAATGCGGTGTCGCTGGTGTGTACCGAGGAGAAGCACTGGCTGGCCGAGATCGAGAAGCTCATCAAGCTGAAGATTCCCCAGGAGGTGGTTCCCGGTTTCGACCCCGAAGCGGAGTTCTTCGAGGCCGGCAGCCGTGGCGGCCGCGGTCGCGGTCACCGCGACCTTGCCGAGCGCAGCATGCCGGCACGTGAACCGCGCAGCGAAGG